>JAPUES010000118.1 GCA_027492445.1 Sporomusaceae bacterium
TAAACAAGGATTTTTACTATAGAATATGGAAGTATTATATAGTCTATCTAAACTATGAATCCATAAGGAGGTTTAACAATGGAAAACAAAAGAATTAAAGTTCTCCAACTCGTAGACCATGATTTTGAAGATTTAGAGATGTGGTATCCTGTTCTCAGACTTAGAGAAGAGGGAATCCAGGTAGATTTAGTGGGTGGAAAAGCAAAGGAAACTTATATTGGCAAATATGGTGTGCCTATTATATCCGATTATAGTTTTGCTCAGGTGGATGAGAAGGAATATGATGCCTTATTAGTGCCAGGGGGATGGGCGCCAGATAAACTGCGGCGTTACTCTGAGGTGCTGCGCCTTGTACAAAGATTCCATGCTAGCGAAAAACCTATAGGGCAAATTTGTCATGCTGGGTGGGTGCTGATTTCTGCTAAAATATTGCAGGGTAAAAAAGTAACGAGTACGCCAGGGATTCGCGATGATATGGAAAATGCAGGAGCCATTTGGTTGGATGAAGCGGTGGTTGTAGATGGGAACTTGGTTTCTAGTCGACGTCCCCCAGATTTGCCCCAATATATGAAGGCTTTTTTAGAAGTTTTATTTAGTAAATACCCTGTTTTTTAAGTATTAAATGATGAATAGTGTAAAAACACAAGGTCCGGCAGCAAGGTACAAACATCGCGATCATATTATAAAAAATATTAATCGTGAGTTTCGTGGTCAGTTGACGGTTGGTCAGCGAGTCGCAGATGGGCTAGCGAAGATTGTAGGCAGTTGGCCTTTTATCATTTACCAGAGCATAGTTATTGCGGTATGGATGGGAGTCAATAGCTATCTAGTATATACGTCTGCCCATGATTCTGATTTTTTTAAGTCTTGGGACCCTTATCCTTTTATTTTACTCAATCTGGTGCTAAGTTTTCAGGCTGCGTATACGGGGCCTGTGGTAATGATGAGTCAAAATCGGCAAAATGAAAAGGATCGCTTGGCGGCAGAACATGATTATCAAATCAATATCAAAGCTGAGGAAGAGATTAAAGTAATCATGGAACATTTGGTATATCAAGATGTGACCTTAGCAGAGGTGGTTCAGCGCCTAGAGAGATTGCAAGCAGAAAATATCTTATTGCGAGACAGTATTAGTAAGTATGAGCTTGAAAAACCAAGTGGTACAATTTAAAAAGTAGTACTCTAGGCTGCCAATATGTTTTGGCAGTCTTTGTATCAATATAATTAAAGGGGCAAGGAACGATGAAGCCATCTTCCTAGGATAGGTTACGTTCCAGTGAGTCTAATAAATGGATAATAATGAAAAAAAACCGATAAATGTAAGCTATGGGCTTCATGAAAAAATTCCTAGTAAAGTGGCAATTCCGATTGTTATCCAACAAGTCGTGGTATTGTCAATGGATCTGGTGCTACCTGTTTTGCTTATAAGTATGATGGGGGGGCCACGAGAAGTTGCTCAAAATTTTGTAAGTGTAATGATGATAGGGATAGGACTTGGGACGCTTTTGCAAGTGTTACGTAAGGATAAGATAGGGTCTGGATATTTCTGCGCTGAGGAAACAGGATTTTTGTATTATCAAGCATCGGCCTTGGCTGTGCAGATGGGCGGGCTCCCACTATTATTTGGTATGACCACGATTGCTGGTTTTTTTCAAATGTTACTGAGCAGAATCATTCCGCGCATACGGTTTTTATTTCCTGCCGAGGTAGCAGGATTAATGGTTGCGATGACAGGGATTGCCGGTATTGCTCCCGGGATTTCGGCGATATTTGGTATTGATGATATGCAAACGACAATCGATAGTACATCAGTGCTGGTTGGAGTTATAACCTTGGCGATTATGGTTTCATTGAACGTATGGGGAAGGGCTTCTATGCGGCAATACTCTATATTTATTGGTATAGTAATAGGCTATGTGCTGTCTTATGTAGTTGGAATTTTAAATTTAGATCATATCGGGCAATTAGTTGCTATGCCATATATCTCTATTCCAGTCCTTCCTATGGAGTGGTCTTTTGACGAGAGACTACTATTACCATTTTTCGTGGCTGTCATTTGTTCTACTCTGAAAACAATGGGTAATTTAGCAATTTGCCAAAAGACAAATAATGCAAATTGGAAACGTATTGATATAAAAAATGTTGGGAATGGTATCTTTGCGGAAGGGGTAGGAACATCTTTTTGTGGAGTTATTGGCTGTATGGGACTAAATAGTAGCTCAAGCAGTGTAGGACTATCGATTATAAGCGGGGTCACTAGTCGCTATTTGGCGTATTTTGTAAGCGCTGTGTTTATTGCCATGGCTTTTTTTCCGAAAGCGGCGGCTTTGCTAGCGATTATGCCTGCACCCGTTATGGGAGCGGTATTGCTAATAAATCTTGGGTACTTTATTATTGAAGGGTTTCAAATCATTGCTTCACGGATGCTTGATGAAAGGAAAATATTTGTAGTTGGTTTGTCAATGGTTTTAGGATTGAGTGTAGACCTGTTACCTAATATCTATGCTCAATTTCCTTTATACCTCCAGCCTTTATTCAAATCCTCTCTTGCAGTGGTTTCAATTACAGCTATTGGTTTAAATCTGCTATTTCGTATCGGCATAAAGCAGAAAAATGTTATTGAATTAGCAGTGGAAAGGGATTCTACAGACAAGGTGATACGTTTTATGGAAAGTAGTGGCGCGGTTTGGGGAGCGCGAAGCGAGGTTGTACATAGGGCTTCATCTGCAATTATCGAGTTCTTTGAGACAGCCCTTGACTTAGAGTTGGTAAGAGCAGGAAAGGTAAGACTAGAAGTCAGTTTTGATGAATATAATTTAGCGGTCAAAGTTGTATATAATGGAACGTTGATGGAGTTTCCTAAGAATCGTCCAACGGAGGATGAACTACTCAATGAAGATAATGCCCTCGTAAAGTTGTCGGGGTTCTTGATGCGTAAGTATTCAAACCGGATTGATGCTTGTCTGTTGGGTGAAAATTGCATTTTGCAAATTCATTTTGAGCATTGATAGATGGTAATAGAAGGATTGAATAGAAAAAAATAATAGATTTCTTTTTATATTGACCAGAAATAGGGTATAATGTAATAATCTAAAATAAAGTACGAAGTAAGAAACAAAAGAGGTATAAGTATGAGTGAGTCATTTGAAACATTAGGGGTAAGTACAGCATTGATAGAAGGACTAAGTAAAGCGGGTATTGCCGTACCTACCGGAATACAAAATCAGGTCATTCCAATAGCTTTACTTGGCAAGGATATTATTGGACAATCCGCAACGGGTACAGGTAAGACGTTAGCCTTTCTATTGCCAATTTTTCAACGAATTGATACAACGAAGCGGGAAATGCAGGCCATGATTTTGGCCCCTACCCATGAACTAGCTATCCAAATCTTGCGACAGGTTGAAATGCTCGCCAAGAATTCGGGACTGCCAGTCACTTCTACCTCGATCATTGGAAATGTGAATATTGCACGGCAAATTGATAAGTTAAAAGAAAAACCCCACATTCTCGTGGGTTCTAGCGGCAGGATTTTGGAATTGATTCAAAAGAAAAAAATCACTTCCCAAACCATTAAGACCATTGTTATTGATGAAGCCGATCGTTTACTTGATGAAAGAAATATGGATAGTGTGAAGGCCGTTATTAAGACGACCTTAAAAGATCGTCAGATTATGCTCTTTTCTGCTACCATTACCCCAGAAACTTTAGCACAAGGCAAAAAGATGATGCAAGATCCAACAGAGATCATGGTAGAGGGAGAAGTAGGGGATAGACCTGATATTACCCATTTATATTTCTTGGCAGAACAGCGGGACAAAATCGAAGTATTGCGCAAGATTGTCTCCCTTATTCATAAGGAGCGGGTCTTGGTTTTCGTTAATAAAAGTGAAGAAATTGAAACGACAGCTGCCAAGCTAGAATATCATGGGCTAAAAGTCGCTGGAATTCATGGTAGCTCTTTTAAAGGCGATCGAAAAAAATCCTTAGAGGATTTCCGTAAAGATAAAATTCAGTTGCTAGTTGCATCGGATGTAGCAGCGCGGGGCCTAGATATAACAGGTGTAAATTATGTGTTTAATTTGGACTTGCCAGAAGACCCAGAGGTATATCTCCATCGGGTAGGACGAACGGGCAGAGCTGGAAAGAGTGGCATCGCCATGAACATCATTGCTAAAAATGAACTTTCTTTGATTCATAAGTATGAGAAGCTTTTACAGATTAACATCCAGGGGAAATATATGGCTAATGGTAAAATTTTAGATCTCACGAAAACGGTAGAAAAAGACAAGACCGTGGACAAAAGTAAAATGGTAGATAAAACTAAAAAAATCGACAAAAGTAAATCAATAGTAAATACGAAACCTGTTAAAGTGAAAAGAGATAAGGGATAAGGAACTTTTTCCAGCAAGGAGGATGTTATGTATAGCTTTCCGGTAAATGCCAGTGAGGAAATTTTGAAAAAAGGTTTGGCTAATTTACACTCTAGTGGCGACTCTTTTAGCGGTGCTTTATATTTGACGACGGAACGTCTGGTGTTTATTGGCTATATATCCGATGCCACTCATAAATTTATGGAAGAGGTACCTCTTGGTGAAATTTCTGAACTTACCCAAGGAAAATCCTTGTTTCTTATTCCTAATGTGATAGGGGTGCAAACCACTAGGGGTAAAAAGTTGAAGTTTGTAGTAAGGGGTCGTAGTTCATGGTTTCAAGAGATTAATAAGAAAATAGAGGAAATTTCCTAAGCAACCTATCATGGTTGCTTTTCTTATTTTGTATGCAAATATCAAGTAATACATATAATATAGTAGGAAAGGAGTGAGGGTGGTGAAATTGCTTTCGGTTGGCTTGACAGGAACAGCCCAGGAGATACGAGAACGATTACAAGAAGACTGTAAGACGGTTATAAAAGACGGCTTTCGCGTAGCAATTGATGAAATAAATAAAGGAAGTTATACTTTTATCGGTTGCAATGTGATGGAAGGAGAATTGTCCTTTCGTAATTATGAGCGCATTAAAAATTCAATGAAAAATCATGTTGCGAATATGTTAACGGAATTTATTGTTCTTCGGGAAGAAAAGAAGATTGTGGCTAAAATTATTGAAGAACATTATAGTTATTATACGAAAGACGAACGCAAAAAAATTTATGATCATGCCCTAAAATTATTAAGCACTACTAATGAAGGCAATATAGACTTTGATATTACCAAACGGTGTACTACAGTCCTAGAAAAGATTCTCCAATATCTTGATACTCATCATGAGCTTGTATTAGAAGGCTTTATTAATTTTCGCTTAAAAGAATATCGGGAGAAGTTAGTAGAAATTGTCGATAAGGCCGCAGATGATTTTATGATGGACCTTGAGTATCAAGAGTTTATTCGCGTATTGCGTTGTTTCGTAGATATTCAAGAACCCCAAGTAGAAGAAGTGCATGTGGTCATTGTACAGCCAGGGCTGTATAAGATTGTTAATGTTGATGGGCAGTCCATTAGCAATCAACATTTTGAAAAGTTTTTACTCCAGAGAGAGGAACATATTAATTATGAGGATTTGCTTATTACAGCGTTGATTACCATTGCACCTTATCATGTTATGGTGCATATGCATGAATGGAAGGATGCTACCACGAAAAATGTGGTGGAGACAATAAAACACATTTTCATTGACCGCGTTGTGATTTGTGAAGGATGTGATTTTTCTTATTGACAATTATATTGAAACTGGATATTATTACTTTATATAATGACATTGCAAAAAGTAATGCAAAGGACATGACAATACGGTGCACGGCGTCTCAGAGAGAAAATGCCATAGGCTGTAAGCATTTTTACGTAGGACAGTATTGTTACCACCTTTAAACTGCTAGGCTGAAAGTTTGGTGCTAAGAGTATTCTTAGGTAGCAAATGGTAAGCTGCGCCGGGGTCGTTCCCGTTATCAAAATTTGAGATAGGCTTTGGCCAATCAGGGTGGAATCGTGAGTAACAACTCTCGTCCCTATGGGGATGGGAGTTTATTTTTTGCGGAATCAGAAAGTATAACACTTTCTTGATTCCAAGCAAGGGCAACTAAGGCTTGGTGCAAGCCAAGTTTTCTATGCAAAAATGCTAAGGAGGAAACAAAATGAATACATTACAAATTACATTAAAAGATGGCAGTAAGCGTGAGGTTGCCCAAGGAACTACCTTGGCAGAATTTGCTGCATCCATTAGCCGGAGTTTGGCAAAAAGTGCTGTAGCTGCGAAAGTAGATGGCCACATTACGGATTTGCCAATAAAATTAGAAAAGGACTCTGCCGTTGAGTTTCTGACCTTTGAAGACGCAGAAGGGCGTGATGCCTTTCGGCATACTTCGTCACATATTTTAGCCCAAGCGGTAAAACGTTTATTTGGCGATGTGAAAATAGCCATTGGTCCTGCGATTGCTAACGGATTTTATTATGATTTTGATACGACAGCTGTTTTTACGCCTGAAGATTTAAGTAAAATCCAAGCTGAGATGGAGAAGATTGTTAAGGAAGATTTCCCAATTGAACGTGTGGAAGTAAGCCGCGGGGAGGCCATTGCCCTTTTTGAAAAATTAGGGGAAACCTATAAGGTGGAATTGATTCAGGATTTACCGGAAGATGTTATTATTTCTATGTACAAGCAAGGGGAATTTATCGATTTATGTGCAGGCCCTCATTTGCCTTCAACGGGCAAGGTGAAAGCTGTTAAATTGCAAAGCGTAGCAGGGGCTTACTGGCGTGGTGATGTGGAGCGCAAGATGCTGCAACGTATTTATGGTACTTCTTTTGAGAAAAAAGCTGAGTTAGAAGCTTATATTACCATGCTGGAAGAAGCCGCAAAACGGGATCATCGTAAACTTGGCCGGGAGCTTGATTTGTTTAGCTTGCAAGAAGAAGGACCGGGGTTTCCCTTCTTTCATCCTAAGGGCATGGTCGTTCGTAATGAGCTGGAAGCCTTCTGGCGTAAGCTGCATTTTAGATATCGTTACCAGGAGATTAAAACTCCGATTATTTTGAATCAAAAACTATGGCAACAGTCTGGTCACTGGGATCACTATCGAGACAATATGTACTTTACCAAAATTGACGGGGAAGGCTATGCGGTAAAGCCAATGAATTGCCCAGGTGGTATTATGGTGTATCGTACCCAGCATCATAGCTATCGGGATTTACCACTACGGACAGCAGAACTTGGTTTAGTCCATAGACATGAAATTTCGGGAGCGCTTCATGGCTTAATGCGTGTGCGGAGTTTTACCCAGGATGATGCCCATATCTTTATGCTGCCTTCTCAAATCAAGACAGAAATTCAAGGTGTAATTGACCTTTTTGATACGGTGTATAGTACCTTTGGCTTATCCTATCATGCTGAACTCAGTACCAAACCAGAAAAGGCGATGGGGTCAGATGAAGTTTGGGAATTAACCACGAATGCACTGCGAGAAGCCTTAGAAGAACGTGGACTTCCTTACCGGGTAAATGAAGGGGATGGCGCTTTTTACGGTCCTAAAATTGACTTTCATTTGAAAGATTCCATTGGCCGGACATGGCAATGTGGTACCATTCAACTGGATATGCAAATGCCGGAAAAATTTGATCTTACTTATGTAGGAGAAGATGGACAAAAACATCGTCCGGTTATGATTCATCGCGTGGCCTATGGCAGTATTGAACGCTTTATTGGTATTTTGATTGAACATTATGCAGGAGCATTCCCTACTTGGCTGGCACCAGTTCAGGTTAAAATTTTGGCGATTACCGATCGCCATGTAGAATATGCCCGCAAAGTGGCAGAGACGATGTTCGGGAAAGAAATTCGCGTGGAAGTGGATGATCGCAGCGAAAAAATCGGCTATAAGATTCGTGAGGCGCAGGTGGAAAAAGTGCCTTATATTCTCCTTGTTGGCGATAAAGAAGTGGAATCAAATAGTGTGGCAGTACGTAAACGTGGCCAAGGGGATATTGGAGCACAAAATGCCGATGAATTTATTAGCAACCTTCTTGTAGAAATTCAAGAACGGCAGTAATAAAGATAAGAAAAATTATTAGATAAGGTGCTTGACTTTCAAGAAGGTCAATGGTAAAATAATTCAGTACTCAATAATCTTGAGTTTAAGCAGAAGCCATCCGCTTCTCACCTTGCAACGCTATGGCAGTTCGTAAGGTTATCAAAGCATAGTTTGATTGTTATGCTATTGTTGCGGGTGGTATTTATACCATCCGCTTTATTTTATATTAGCTAAATTTATCAGGGGGTGAGTGACAATTAGCAAAGAGACAATGAGAATTAACGAGGAAATTAGAGCTAAAGAAGTTCGCTTGACAAGCGCGAACAATGAACCATTAGGGATTGTTCAACTGCGAGATGCACTGCAAATGGCAGTAGAACAAAATCTTGATTTGGTCGAAGTAGCACCAACGGCGAAACCGCCTGTATGTCGTATTATGGATTTTGGTAAGTTCAAATATGAGCAACAGAAACGGGAAAAAGAAGTAAAGAAAAAGCAAAAGATTGTAACCGTCAAAGAAGTTAAACTTCGTCCAAATATCGAAGATCATGATTTTGAGGTTAAATTCAAGAATGCCCAACGTTTTCTCGAAGATGGAGACAAGGTCAAAGTAACCATCATGTTCCGGGGACGGGAACTTTCCCACCCTGAACTTGGTAGAAAAGTGTTAGATAAAATGGCAATTCAAATTAAAGATATTGCTAACATCGAACGTGGTGCAAAACTTGAAGGTAAAAATATGATAATGATTCTGGCGCCTAAGCCACAGAATTAAGAAGGGGGACCAATTATGCCTAAAATGAAAACACGTAGAAGTGCTGCAAAGCGCTTTAAGATTACTGGCTCCGGTGAGTTCAAACGTAACAAATCTCATAAACGTCATATTCTAGAAAAGAAATCTCCAGCTCGTAAACGTAACCTGCGTAAAGCTGGTTTAGTGAGTAAATCCGATCATGAACGCGTAACGAAAATGCTTCCTTACGCTTAAACTAGTGCATATAATAAATAGGGGGTACAACACATGCCAAGAGTTAAAGGCGGCGTAACAGCCCATAAACGTCATAAAAAAATTCTAAAATTAGCTAAAGGTTATAGAGGGGCAAGAAGTAAACAATTCAAGAAGGCTAATGAAGTAGTCATGAAGGGTTTATACTATGCTCGTCGCGATCGTCGCGCTAAAAAAGGCGATTTCCGCAAATTGTGGATTGCTCGTATTAACGCTGCTGCTCGTATGAATGGTCTTTCTTACAGTCGTTTGATTAATGGTTTGAGCAAGGCTGGCGTAGAAGTAAATCGTAAAATGATGGCTGATTTTGCTGTTAATGATATGGTTGCTTTCGCTAAGCTTGTTGAAATTGCAAAAGAACAACTGAAATAAAAAAATAAATCCTAGACTTATGTCTAGGATTTTTTTCTATAGAATGGTAAAATCTATAGACGTCTAGTCTGTAGCTGATTATAATTGAAGATGGTAATTTAAACGTGGAGTGAAGTGTATTGGATCTACATACAAGGTTCTCGAATCTAATGGATCTTTCGGAGTGGAAATTGACGCCTTACCAAATTTTAGTACTAGGGTTTGCAGGATTAATATTAATGGGTGCCCTACTCTTAATGACGCCGCAGGCATCAGCGACAGGACAGAGTCTTGGTTTTGTAAATGCTTTGTTTACAGCAACATCTGCAGTCTGTGTAACAGGGCTAGTTGTTGTGGACACAGGAACTTATTTTTCTTTATTTGGGCAAATGGTAATTATCTGCCTGATTCAAGCGGGGGGCCTTGGTATTATGACTATGGCAACCTTAATGGCTCTTGTCATGCGCCGGAAAATTCAACTGCGAGAACGTTTGATTATGCAAGAAGCACTAAATCAAATGACAGTCTCAGGAGTGGTGCGGCTGACCCAATATATTATTTTACTAACTTTTTTCATTGAGTTTATTGGTGGGTCCATTTTAGCGTTACGTTGGTATCCGGAATTTGGTGCAGAAGGGATTTATTTTGGCTATTGGCATGCAATTTCTTCCTTTTGTAATGCAGGCTTTGATTTATTCGGGAATTATATTGGTTTAACTAATTATGTGGATGATATTACCGTTAATCTGACAGTAACTACGTTGATTATTTTAGGTGGTATTGGTTTTACCGTCATGTTTGATTTGTGGCATAATCGCCGGTGGTCTAAGTTTTCTATGCATACTAAGTTAGTTATTACTACTACCAGCGTGCTGCTGGCATTCGGTACTGTTGTTATTTTTTTACTGGAGATTAATAATCCAAGTACTCTTGGTCCCTTATCTTGGAGTGGTAAGGTTTTAGGCAGTTATTTTCAATCGGTTACGACTCGTACTGCTGGCTATAATACCTTGGGTATTGGTAATCTACAGGATGCCACTATATTTTTTATGATTATTTTAATGTTCATTGGGGCCTCGCCTTCCTCTACTGGTGGTGGTGTGAAGACGACAACAATTGGGGTCTTGATTGCAGCAGTATGGGCTTTAATTCGAGGTAAACATGATGTTGAAATGTTTAAGCGTCGTATTCCTCAGCAAGTTGTTTACAAAGCATTTTCGATCTTTTTTATTGCGGCGACCGTGGTCATCTTTGTAACCATGATGATGAGTATTACGGAGAATGCATCCTTTCTTAGGATTATGTTTGAGGTAGTATCTGCCTTTGGTACCGTAGGCTTGAGTACAGGTATTACAACATCATTAACAGATTATGGTAAAGTGTGGCTTATTGCTACCATGTTTGCTGGCAGGGTAGGTCCCGTAACCTTAGCCTTAGCCTTGGCTCTTAGAACGCGCAAAGGTATGGTGCAATATCCGGAAGGCAAAATTATTATTGGTTAGGAGGCTAAGGATATGAAAAGTACAAAACAGTTTGCTGTAATTGGACTAGGACGTTTTGGCACAAGTGTGGCAGTCACTTTACATAAGATGGGTTATGAAGTGCTAGCCATTGATAGTGATGAAGAACGAGTGCAAGAGTTTAGCAATGAAGTAACCCATGTAGTACAGGCTGATACTACGGATGAGGATACCTTATCAGCCTTAGGCATTCGAAATTTTGATGTAGTAATTGTTGCCATTGGCCAAGACATTCAAGCCAATATATTGACGACTTTGCAATTGAAAGAACTAGGTGTGCCTTACATTGTTACTAAGGCTAGTAATAAACTTCATGGTAAAATGCTTGAGAAACTTGGTGCTGATCGGGTGGTATATCCAGAGCGGGATATGGGCCAGCGAGTAGCACATAATTTAGTATCGAGTACTGTACTTGATTATATTGAGTTGTCACCGAATTTAAATATTATGGAGGTTAGCGTTCCTCACGCCTTAGTAGGGCAGACATTAGCCCAAACAGATTTACGGGCTAAATATGAGATTAATGTAGTAGCCATTAAACGCGGTGATGAGATTATTGTTCCGCCGCTACCTAGTGAAAAGATTATAGCCCATGATGTTTTAGTGGTAGTGGGCAGTATTAAAGGAATACAAAATCTGGAGGAACTGGTGTGACAGAACATGTTACCAGCCCTCATAATCAATTCTTAAAACTTGCTGCTTCCTTAAAACGTAAAAAGTATCGTGATGAGCTTAGTTTATTCCTTGTTGAGGGCGTTCGTCTGGTGGAAGAGGCAGCAGCGGCGAATTGGATAGTAGAGACTTGTATCTATACCCTAGAAGCGGTGGAGCAAGAACGGGTACAGGAGATACTCTCTCGCCTTGAGGTCAAAGGCTGTCGATTACTACAGGTACCAAATAGTTTATTTGATAAAATAGCCGAAACTCAAGAACCCCAGGGCATTATGGCCATTGTGAGGAAGCGCACCTATTCTTTTGGTGATGCACTTTCTAAGGGGAAACCATTTTTGGTGGTCCTTGATGAGGTACAAGATCCAGGGAATGTAGGAACGGTAATTCGTACCGCTGCTGCAGCTGGTTGTACGGGACTTGTTTTGACAAAAGGTTGTGCCGATATCTTTGCTAGCAAAGTCGTTAGGGCAAGTATGGGATCGATTTTTCATGTGCCTATTGTTGAAGGTCTCACTCCTCAGGAAGTAGCAGACTATTGCAAAGGACATGGTATTATAATGCTTTCTACCTCTTTGCAGTCCTCTCAGGTATACTTTACCGTTGACCTAACGACAGCAGTAGCGATCGTTTTTGGTAATGAGGGAAATGGCGTAAGCCAAACACTGCTTGAACATGCACAACAGAGGCTATATATTCCTCTTCTTGGTCAGGTTGAATCTTTGAATGTAGCAGCTTCAGCAGCTGTTATTTTATATGAAGCAGTACGTCAGCGACAGTAATTGAAACGTTTAAATTTAAAGCTTTGGAGGTATTTATGGAACAAGAATTAGAAGCCTTAAAACAGCTGGCTGTAGCAGAATTATCGAAAGCTGGCGATTTGGAAGGTCTAAATGACCTACGGGTTAAGTATCTTGGGAAAAAAGGCAGCCTGACTAGTGCCTTAAAAGGGATGGGATCTTTGAGCGCGGAAGAGCGCCCAAGAATTGGGCAAATCGTCAATGACATTCGCTCCGAGTTAGAGGAAATTATTACAACTCGCAGTGACGCTTTTAAACAAGCGGAACTCGCCAGAAAATTAGCCTCAGAAAAAATTGATGTTACGTTACCAGGACGTAAGGTGGCGATTGGTCATAAACATCCGTTGACAGTTACTTTGGAACGCATTAAAGATATCTTTATGCGCATGGGCTTTGCCATTGCTGAGGGCCCGGAAGTGGAGCAGGATTATTATAATTTTGAAGCCCTCAATCTTCCGAAAGATCATCCGGCCCGGGATATGCAAGATTCTTTTTATATCACCGAAGAATTCTTACTGCGTACTCACACTTCTCCGGTGCAGGTACGTACCATGCAGGCTGCGACTCCTAATGAACCTATTCGGATTATAGCACCAGGTAAGGTGTATCGCCGTGATTATGACGCGACTCACTCTCCCATGTTTCATCAGGTAGAGGGATTGGTTATTGATAAAGATATTAGCTTTGCCGATTTAAAAGGTACATTAGAATTATTTATTCATGAAATTTTTGGTACTAATGTTGGGGTGCGTTTTCGTCCGAGCTTTTTCCCTTTCACGGAGCCTAGTGCTGAGGTCGATATTTCCTGTGTGATTTGTGGCGGGGATGGTTGCAGGGTGTGCTCCGGAACTGGTTGGCTGGAAATTTTGGGTGCCGGGATGGTACATCCTCGCGTACTTGAAATGAGTAATTTTGACCCAGAGCAGGTTACTGGTTTTGCCTTTGGCATGGGTGTAGAGCGGATTGCAATGCTCCTTTATGGTATTGATGATTTGCGCTTATTTTATGAAAATGATTTACGCTTTTTACGACAATTTTAATTAAATTTGAATGGATAATCGCTAAGGAGGATGGATATGCAAGCATCAATAAAATGGCTGAAAGAATATGTTGGATTTACACAAGAACCGGAAGTATTGGCAGAAATGATGACAATGGCTGGTGTTCCTGTAGAAGGCATTACGGATCTTGGAAAAGGTATTAATAAGATTGTAACAGGTAAAATTATAAATATTGAAAAACATCCAAATGCGACAAAATTATCGGTATGTAAAATTGACGTTGGTAGCGAACAACTGGTGATTGTTACTGGGGCTAGCAATGTACGCCTTGGTCATATTGTTCCTGTTGCATTAGTGGGGGCAAAGCTTCCCAATGGCCTAGAAATTCAGCCAACGGACTTACGTGGATTAATGTCTTACGGTATGCTTTGCTCGACGACAGAGCTTAATATTGATAGTAAATTATTATCGCCAGAGGCGCGGGAAGGCATTTATATTTTGCCAGAGGATACGCCGATTGGTATGGATATAAAAGAAGCATTAGGACTTGATGATGTTGTTTTAGAATTTGAATTAACTGCAAATCGAGCCGACTGCTTTAGTGTGCTCGGACTTGCCCGAGAAGTAGCGGTATTGACGGGAGGAACCCTTCAAAAACCCATGCTTAATGTTTCTGAGGCATCCTTAGAGAAGGCAAGCAGTTTGGTAAAGGTGACCATTGATGAGCCAGCCTTATGCCCTCGTTTTGCCGTAAGAGTGTTACAAAATGTTAAAGTCGGTCCATCCCCTAAGTGGCTCAAGCATCGCTTGCAGTCAGTCGGCATGCGCTCCATTAATAATGTAGTGGATGTGACAAACTTTGTAATGCTTGAGATGGGACAGCCTATGCATGCTTATGACTACAACTTATTATCAAAACATAGTCTAACCGTTCGTAAGGCTTATCCGGGAGAAAAAATAACCACTCTTGATGATGTAAAGCGAGAACTTACCGCTGAGATGCTAGTAGTGGCTGATGGTATACAAGCCGTTGGGATTGCTGGCGTCATGGGCGGACTTGCGACAGAAGTAACCGCCAATACACAAAATGTAGTACTGGAAGCAGCAACCTTTGATGGCGTAAGCATTCGGCGAACTTCTAGGGCGCTTGGGCTGCGCTCGGAAGCTTCTGGTCGTTTTGAACGTGGCATTGATACTGCTAATAGTATTCGTGCCTTAGATCGTGCGGCTCAACTGCTAGAAAATATGGGAGCGTGTATCGTTTGTCCCAATATCGTAGAAAGTTATCCAACGATGCTCTTACCACGCCAGATTAGCTTTTACCCAGAGAAAGTAAATTCTTATTTGGGAACGCAGATTGATAAAAAAGAAATGCTAACTATTTTACGTTCCTTAGAATTTGAAATTGACTCACATTCTACAGAAGAAAAAGTGGTAGTGAATGTACCTACTTGGCGGGGAGATGTCCATGGTCATCCCGACATTTGTGAAGAAATAGCTCGTATTTATGGTTATAATAAGATTCCCACAACTACCCCAGGGGGTAATATCTTACGTGGTGGGCAAGAATACGTACAGTCTATTGTAGATTCCATTAAGACGGTTTTAACAGGAGCAGGCTTTGATGAAGTTATTTCTCTAAGTTTTACTCATCCCCAAACCCTTGATAAGCTAAATCTTGAAAAAGATAGTCCACTACGTAATGCCATTACTGTTTTAAACCCTATTACCGATGATTTTCCGATACTGCGGACTAATTTATTAGGCGGTATCCTGGAAACCATCGTCCGTAATATTTCACGTAAAAATGAAGATATGAAAATTTATGAATTAGGTGCAGTGTACTTGCCGGAAGAACTACCTTTAACGGCTCTACCGAAGGAACCATTGCTGTTATGTGGCGCTTTAGTAGGTAAATATCATGAACTTTCCTGGAATACAGACCGGGATAATGTGGATTTTTACGATGCGAAAGGTACCGTAGAAGTGCTTTTAAATTCCTTAGGCGTAAAGGGATATCAGGTAATCGCGGGTGAACATGCATCCTTGCATCCAGGAAAAACAGCCATCTTTATGAAGGAAGACCAAACTCTTGCAACCGTAGGGGAAGTACATCCTAAAGTATTAGACGATTTTGGTATTAACCGTAAAGTCTATGTATTTGAAATCAATGTGCAAACCTTATCTAGCCAGGCTGTCCTACTTACTTCTTACCAATCTTTACCGAAGTTTCCAGCTATCAATCGGGATTTGGCCGTTGTTTTATCGGCAGAGGTATCTGCGGATAAAGTGATGCAAGGGATTGTTGCTAGTGCGGGGCCTTTATTAAGTGAAGTACGGTTATTTGATGTCTACAGTGGTGAACAAGTAGCGCAAGGATCACGCAGTTTAGCCTTTTCCTTAACCTACCGTCATCAAGAACGTACTTTGACGGATAGTGAAATTGATGTATTCCATAAAAATATAATTGGCTATTTAGATAAGACGTTACTGGCTAAAATCAGAAGCTAATTCCTTCAAGGCCGAAAGACTTGGTGAAAGCCAAGTCTTTTTTTCTTGCTTTTCATGCAGGAAAATAGATT
>JAPUES010000119.1 GCA_027492445.1 Sporomusaceae bacterium
GTAGCGCCTGCTGCTGTATCTTTATATTTTGTGCCCAATCTTCAAGAGAGGTATACATAAATTCATGCACTACATATTTGGGCTTTATATAATCAATCAGCTTGCCGACATCCGGGGTACTAAATGGCAAATGTTGATCAATCTTCAGTACATGATTCATTACTTCATTCATAGTACACTTTGCCACCCGTTCTTCCCTACTCCTCTTTATATATTCACCAGATAAAGAATAATGCAAATGGATGCCATGAATATAATGTTTATAAGCACCTAACCCTTCGATTGTTTCTAAAATATATTTTATCCCATCTTCTTGGGTTTTTAATTGTTGATTGGTATTCATTAAATGCCCACTATCGAGCATAATACCTACACTCGGATGCTTCACTTTATCTAATAATAATGCGGTAAGTTCTTGATCTTTTAACGTCAATCCAGGCCACCATAAATTTTCAAATAGTATTTCCATATTATCTGGTATATCCCCTGCTAGTGCGTTAACAACCTCAATAGTAGCTTCAATAATTTGCTGATCCGCAAAATGAAACTGCCAGTTAAAGACTTCTGCTATACGGGCCTGGCTGACATGAAATACGACATACTTGGCACCTGCTAGTTTGGCATCACGAATGTTTTTTCGGTATACATTGAGCCATCCCTCACGCGTCAAAGCACCATAACAAGCTTTAATTTCTTCTTCACTCCCAAATTGTCGCAATAATTCTTCTTTGTCACCGTGCCAAAAATCCAGCCAACTAGGCCAAAAACGCAGATGTACACCTTGTACCCATTCTTTTTTATGAACATTAGGGTCCCATGGTTCACAAAACATCATTTCCATACCATCTAAATGATGGTGGTTTAGAAAAGCCTCCAAACACTCTGCACTATTATGGATGAGTTCAATATCCGATGTATAATTGGATAAATTTACGAGTTGTAACACAATAAAACTCCTCATATA
Source organism: Sporomusaceae bacterium (assembly GCA_027492445.1). Lineage (GTDB taxonomy): Bacteria > Bacillota > Negativicutes > DSM-13327 > DSM-13327 > CTSoil-075. The sequence continues at coordinate 965 of JAPUES010000119.1, forward strand.
AAATTTGTAACTATCATCATTCTCCTGATTTCAAATAATATTTTTTGGCGACATAATAGCTATATTTTTAGCCATCGCTACGATCTTCTAATTCTCCTTCGATTGATAAATAAAGTTGCTGAAGTTCCTGCTTGGTATGTTCATCTGCCTTCCATAACCCCCGTTGTGAGGCCTCAAGTAGTTTCTCGGTAATGCGTTGCAGAGCCCAAGGATTTACTTCCTGCATCCACTGCTTTGTATTTTCATCAAGAGCATATTTTTGCGCCAAACCATCATACATCCAGTTTTCCATGACCTCACTCGTAGCATCCCATTCATAACAATGTGCCACTATGCCTGCCAAATCAGCCGCCCCTTTATAGCCATGCTGCTTCATGCCCTCAATGTACTTGGGATTCATGGTTTCCCCTCGGAATATACGTTTGAACTCCTCGCCCAAACTACGCAGTGCCACATGCTGGCGATCAGAACTGTCCCCGCAATAAGAACGAGGTGCCTTGCCACTTAGACTGCGCACGGCGGCAATCATCCCACCATGATAGGAATTAAAATCATCAGAATTTAGCATATGCACTTCCCGGTTGTCCTCGTTTTTCACAGTAACATCCAAACTTCCCAGACGCTGACGGAATAACTGGGGTACGAATGTCCCCTTTGCTTTTCCGCCATAGGCATGGGCCCCCCACCGTACGTATACCTGGGCTAAATCATCCACTGTCTCCCAGTTTTTTTCTTCTAGCATATTACCGACACCAGCCCCATATGCTCCTGGCGGGCAACCAAATACTCGATAACATGCTTGCTCCCATGCCTCACCACAATCAATCCCCTGTTCTTGTAATTGCTGTGAATCCTCTAGGGCATGTTTGCGCACGTAATTGATGTCTATACTTTCATCTAATGCAGCAACCAATTGAACTGCTTTATCCATCCATTCTGCCGCCATAGGCATGGCGTCACGAAGCAGGCCACTAATACGCGCCATTACATCAATACGCGGTCTTTTTAGTTCTGATGAGGGGATGATTTCTAAGCCGACGACTCGTAAATTTCCCTTCTGCCAGATTGGACGAACTCCCATCAAATATAAGAATTCGGCAATACACTGACCTCGGCTACGCATATTGGCACCACACCAGATCACCATGCCAATGTTCTCCGGATATCTCCCTTCTTCATTGATGTATCTTTCAATAACACCATCTCCTAAAGTCTTGCCAATTTCCCACGCTGCTGGTGATGGTATTGTCCGAGGATCAACGCCATAAAAATTGCGTCCTGTTGGTAAAATATCTGCCATACCGCTTGTCGGTGCTCCGGCTGGTCCTGGCTCAATATAGTTACCGTCTAACGCTGACAATAGGTTGGTCATTTCCTGCTCTGTTTTTTGTAAGTTAGGCGCTAAGGTTTGGCAAATATACCTTGATATCTGCTCTATTTGTTCCTGGAATAATGATTCTGCTTGCTTTACCCAGGGCAACTGCAATACCTTTGTCATCTGATCCATTTCAAAATCATACTCCGCCAATAGACTAACAAGTTGGAAACAGCGCTTGCGGACATCATCTAGCAATGCTCCATAGGTCTTAACACCATCTGGAAGCATTTTTCCACTTTGTTCCAGCAGTTCATAATAGTCATAACCATACATCGCCGCAATGGTTTTGGGTAGCGACGGAATATCTCCATTATCCACGCGCGTGAGGGCCAGCAAATATTCTAGCCGCACATCATCTTGGGGCGGACAGCCAAGTACATGTAACCCTACGCGAATTTGCATATTTTTAATATCTGTAATATAGTTATGCAACCCTTGCACATAGTCCGCAAAATCCTGTCCAGCTTTTTCAGCAATGTCCTCTTGCAAATTGTTTTCAATGACTTTTTCCCGAATAAGTTCCATCACCCTTTCAACATTGCCAGGTTGATGGAATTTGAAGTGACAATATTCATCTAATAAAATTTCCAGTTCTGCTAGTGCCTCATAAGTATCAGCGTGACTCATAGGTGCTGGCAAATGACCAATGAGACAAGCAGCACTGCGACGTTTAGCCTGTATGCCTTCACCGACAATGCTAATCAGATATGGATATACGTTAGGCAAATCGTCAATGGCTAGATTAGGATAACATTGTCGTGATAGTCCAGCGCCTTTACCTGGTAGCCATTCCAGTGAACCATGAGTTCCAACATGTACTACTGCATCAGCCTGCCAAATGTCTCTTATCCAATGATAATAAGCCAGATAATGATGGGTCGGCGCACAATCTGGAGAATGTAACAGTTTACCAGGATCTTCACTAAAGCCTCGCGGCGGCTGGACCGTAATAAAAATATTACCATTTAGCATACCTGGGATTAGTAAATTCCCATCATAGTGAAATACATCTCCTGGAGGTTTTCCCCAGTCTAAGGTCAACTGCTGTTGATTTTTAGCGTCAATATCATCAAACCATTGTTGATATTGCTGTTGATTGATTTTTCCATAGAATTTTTCTATTTGTGCATCTGTTAAAAAGCGACGGTCATTGGTACCTTCGGCAATCAGTTCATTGATTAATGCTTGGCTGTCTGTGGGAATATGATCGACCTTATAACCACACTTAACCAGACGCTCAAGTAATAAGAGAATACTTTGCGGTGAATCCAGCGCCTGGGCACTGCCAATATTGGAATTTGTCGCTGGATAATTATGAAAAATAATTGCCACTTTCTTATTACTATTTGCTTTGCGCCGCAGTGCAGCCCACTTCCCTGCTTTACGCACTACAGTTGATAATCCTTCGGTTATTGGTACATATTTTTTACTGCCGTCTGGCATCACTTCTTTACTGGCCATGGGGACAGCATGAATAACACCATCAAATTCAGGCAAGGAAAGGCTGCAAGACACTTCCATCGGTGTCAAACCTTCTACACTGTTTTGCCAATCCTGCTGTGGTTGTAAAAGCCCATACGCCTGCATGACCACTACCCCTAAGTCTTGTAAAAACTTCTGATCAACAGGGCGACCTACCGTAAGAGAAAATTTGAATGCATTAATCAAAACATCAATTGTAGGCACGCCATTTATCGTAAAAAATGTTTTTACAGTATCATCTACGCCTGGTATCTGAAACTCTTCATCACGTGCCCAATGACTAAAGACAGCAATGGCATTCATCCCTTGTTTTTCTATTTCTTCGACTAGTGCCGTCTGATAAGCTAAGTCCCCCCACACCCATTCATCCCGTGGAAATAAAATGCCGATAGTCGGGCGATCAGGATGGCAGAATTGACGCTGATAATCTATGATATCACTAAAGGGCTGATCAACTTTAGGGTGAAAAATACCGTTCCATAGTAATGGCTGGGGCAACTTATAAACACACGTTTCTTGGCAATAAGTAGCACAAAGCCATAGCCACAAATTCTGATAATTTTCAATCCCACTATAGAGCAAGTAGGTTCGTATCATCTCCCGCTCTCTTAGCGTCACTTGGAACACCCCATCATTCGGATTGGAATCGGTTGCCAACATAATGTGAGTAATGCTTTTTTTCTGTAAAAGCTCTAACGCTTTTCTCAAAAAGGGAGTATCATCATTGGTACCCATCCAAGAGAATAATACCAAATCACTATTACCTAATACCTTACTATAATTGGATCCCCACATACTACCTTCATTTAAAAGGATGACCTGATGATTGCCATGCAATCGATTTCCCTGCTCTAAATAACTTTTTGCTTGTTCCATCATCATGAATTGACGATCAATATTCGTTAAATATACAATATATCCCACTACATTCACTCCTCTCTTGGGTCGTCTAATTCTCCATCATACAACTATTCGACCTAGTTTCTTACGATTTCTTAAACGCATTCACTTTAGCAACCAATATTTGTTTTTAATGCGTCTGGCGCACAAAAAAACCTTCCATGAATAAGGAAGGTTTTTTATAAAGACCATCATATCAACAGCATTGGCCACACAATAAATAGCCAAAAGATAGATTTCTCCAATAATCCCCTCCCCATCGCTCGTGGGTAAAAAATGGCGATTGTCAAATAGGCAGTTCTCCTGGCTCTAGATCATGGCTCATCCAAACCTTCCCAAGACTAGTTAGTCTCAGTGGTATATCTTGGATGAGCTCCCTATTACAGTGGCGGGACCGCGCCGGCATTACACCGATCTTCCCTATTAAGCCCTTGTGGGGCACCTATCTCAATAATATGAAATTGTAAAGATTCTTAGTTAACGATTATTTATGACAATGATGTGCGCTCCTTTGCTCACCATGCGCCGGCTTTCTATGATGTCCATGCTGCATTTCCATTGCCCGCAAAGCATCCTTTAAATGTTGGACGTAAATAGCTTGCACAGCAGGATTTTCACCTAACCCACTTGTATGTACACTCACAATATATCCTTTTGCCTCTAACTTCGATTTAGCAGAATCAGCCTTATCGCTACTAATATACGCAAGGACATGTTCACTGGCTACCAATAAAAATGGCGCTAAGACAACTTCTTTCACTTGATTTTCTTCTAGTTGTCGTATCACTCTTTCTAAGCTTGGATAACCTTCTGCAGTATATACAAATGCATTCTTGATACCCGCATCGGCTAATTTTAGTTGTAAAACGGAGTATTCCATTTGATGACTGCCGTTGCACATCAAGACGACAGCCTTATCACTACCGAGTTCAGGCATTTTTGTTTTCATGGCTTCAATCAAAATGGTATAGTCATCAGGATGATCCTTAAGACCCATGGAAAGTAACAACGGACGAGACATTTTTATTTTCTTGAATTTCTTTTCTTTACTATGAGCAAGTGTTATAACATAATCCTTAATATGGTTAAGTGTTTTATCAGCCACTAAATAAAGTGGTTGAATATATACTTCTTCAAAGCCATCTGTCGCTAACCTTTCGAGAGCCTCCCCTACGCCATCCACCTGTACATCACATTTCTCTGCTAGTTTTTCAATGACAGCTGATGAGGTAAAAGCACGACGCACTTCATATTCTGGAAAAGCAACTTTAAAGTTTTCTTCTGTACTCCCAATTGATTTTTGCAAAGCATCCAGATAGGCGGTACCAAAACTGACTACTAAAATGGCTTTTTTACTCATGATACATCTTCCTTTCAACGTTAGAATTCATAAAGTTAAGTCCTGGGACGACAGAAAAACCTTCCTCTGCATTAAAGGAAGGTTGATAAAAATAGCTTATTTCAATCAATAAACTGTCTACAACTTCATCCCCCTCCCATCACCCGTGGGCACAATCGGCGATTCATCATTATTTAGTTAAATTCACATATTGATAATAACATTAATTTCCATAGAATGTCAAGACGAAATTCAACCGGCTCCCTCACAGAATTAAGAGTCCCTAAACAGATTCTGCTTTATTTTTACTTTCATTTGCACTTCTATTGCTAATTGAATAGAATTATCGTAGTCTTGCCACTGTCTCCTCTTTCACTAACATGAACATGTGAATACCAACAGCAACCGTAAGCATTAAGAAGGCAGCGCAGACGATATCGCTGAAAAAATGTGCACCTACGACGAGACGAGCGGAACTGAAAATCACACCAACTCCCATCCCTAACCAAAAGACGTAACGGGAAAAGCTGAGCGGCGCGACATATCCGAAAGCAGGCATGAAAAAGCCAAACGCACCATCACCGCAAACAAATGATCCATTTTTGCTCGCTTTTTCAAATTGGGGCACAAGGGCAGGAGTAAATTTTTCCGTGCCACCGAATTGAAGGATTTCCCGGGGGCGATCGCGCCCCCAATTATCTTTAAACCCTAGGTTGACAATCAGGCCTGCGCCGATAACAAGTACCAAAATTAAAAAGCTGATCTTCTTCATATACATACCGCAAGCCGGTTTTCGACAAAGAGCCGTCACAGCTAATCCACCAATAAGAGTACCGCCCACCACCCACGCAACGATTGGAGTCAACCAATGTATCCAGGTAAAAATTGAATCATTAGCCAATGGAAAACCCTTTTCAGGGAGATAAAATAGACCGGATATTTCAAGGTCGATCTGCGGCAAAAAAACCGGCAAAACAAGAATCGTTAAGAAAATGGCAAGAAGGATACCCTTCGCCTTTGTAATATCCATAAATTTACTCCTTGTGTTGTAGTAAGTTAAGATTTAGGCACAAACCTATTCCTATTGCATGTCCATTCTACCAAAAATCGTGACATTAGGAAAGAAAAATAGCGGTAAGCACTTCTGCCCTAAATTTATACTACGGGTTTATTGCACATTCTGCACAATATGAAGAATTTTTTGACCCGTTAATTCTTGCAAATGATAATAGGTTGCTCCCATCTTTTGCGCTACGCTGCGTGCTATCCCAAGCTTAATAAAATCTGTTTCTGTATCAATGACGATGCTAGAACAAGCAGATATTCTTATTTTTTCAGCCATCTTAAGTGCGTCGCCAATGGCATCATCACTCCCATTTACACTCCGATTGGTTCTGCCATCCGTAATGAGTACGATAATGGGCTGCATTTTTCGTTCTTTTTTTCCCATGGTTGTCAAGACGGAAAAAGCGGTTGCTAAGCCTTCCGCCAGCGGTGTTTTCCCGCCTGTGGGTAATTGTTGTAAACACTTCTGCGCTAACTCTACACTACGAGTAACTGGCAGTAATACCTCTGCTGTCTGCCGCCGAAAGGCAATTAAACCCACCTGATCTCGTTTTTGATAAGCATCTTGTAACATGGAAAAAATTGCGCCTTTCACAGCCCGCATCCGCTCTCGAGCCCCCATGGAGCCACTAGCATCAACAACAAATAAAAAGGTATTACCAATGCGTTTTTCCCGTACTTTCTGCCTTACATCTTCTTGTTTAATGCTCATGCAGCAGGTGCCTTTTTCGCGCAATCGCTGATAAGGAGCCGCCGCCCTGAGCGTCGCATCAAATGCCAAATCCGTCAATTTCCCCTTAGGTATACAAGACCGAACATAACGTCCCTGATGCAGATTCGTGCGCGTTAGACTGCGTTTTCCACTACTCTGTCTAACCTGACGGTCTTGGGGCAAAGTAACCGCCATTTTTGCATTGGAAAAAGCTGTATCAATATCTGATATTGCCTCTTGGTCATCCCTATTATTGCCCTGCTTAGGCAGTTCTTGGCTTTGCTCTTCTGATTCATCTTTCTCAGAATCATTTTCCTCTTGGCTATTCAGTGATGAATCTGGTGACGAATTGTCAGGCGGAGGCGGTTGATGTTCCTTTTGGTCATTATTTTGTTCGTTGGTCTGTTCGTCCTCTTCTTGCTCCTCTGGCTCTGGTGGCTGACTTTCTTCCTTACGCATACGATGAGGAAGGATGAAAAAAGCAGCTCGTTCCATATCAGCAGGCATAAGATAATCCCGCCCAGCCAAAGCCGCAATGGCTTTGGCTACTTCAATCAGAAATATTTCCGCCCGATGCCCAGCAACATTAGCTTTTGTGCAATATTGGGCTGTTAATTCAATCATGGCATTACTAACTGTAATGGTTCCTAGCAGTTTTTGGGCTGCCTGCAGGTTACTAATTAGTTCATCAGTAGCTCCTTGATATTGCTGGCAAAATAATTCTCGGTTCTGTTCATGAGCCAAGACACGTCGCATAATCTCCGTTCTAGCGTTGCAGTCCATTTCTCGACTAACGGATACAAACATACCAAAGCGGTCAAGCACTGAAGAAGTCAAGCTACCTTCTTCGGGATTCATGGTACCAATCAGTGTAAATTTGGCTTCATGTTGGTAAGAGATGCCTTCCCGCTCCACAGCATTTACGCCGCGGTCAGCGACACTTAGTATACTAGTCACTATTTCCTGTCGCAATAAATTAATCTCATCTACATACAGCACCTGTTCATGTACTCGCCCAAGAATGCCAGGAGAAAACATCTTTTCACCGCGCAGTACAGCATGTTCAAGGTCAATATGACCAAATACCATATCTTCCGTTGCGTTTAATGGTAAATCAACGATTTCTTTATGGGGAATCACTTGTGCTAATGCCCGCACTAAACTTGACTTGGCGGTTCCTTTTTCTCCTGCAACCAAAACCCCGCCTGCTTGGGGGTTCGTCAAAGCAATTAAGAGTGCTTCTTTCACATCCTCTTGACCGACCACCGCTACAAAAGGAAAAAAACTCGGTTTACTCATATTGCTGCCTCCTACTTATTGCTCCTGAAAGAGAGCCTCTACCGTTTCCCAGTTGAGTACGCCTTCTTCAAAGGGACGCCGTCGCATTCGATGGGGCAGAGCTAGCTTGGCAGCGGCTTTGATGTCGCCTGCTGTTACGCTACTTCGTCCATCAAACGCAGCTAAAGTCAGGGCTGCTTTGATAACAGTAATATCGGCGCGATGTCCATCTACATCTAGCTTAATCGCCATATTTGCCACCAAGATAAGCAGTTCATCAGCGATTGTGACCTTAGGTAGCAAGTGACGTGCCTGCATAATAGCCTTACCGAGCTCGTCTTGTTCTTGTTGATATTGACGAGAAAAAGCATCGGAATCTTGTTCATAAGCCAGGCGACGTTTAATGACTTCTACCCTTTGCTTTGGTTGGTGTTCACCAGTCACAGTAACAGAAAGGGCAAAACGATCTAGAAGTTGTGGCCTAATGTCGCCTTCTTCAGGATTCATTGTACCAACCAAAATAAACCGTGCTGGATGGGAGTATGACACCCCTTCCCGCTCCACTGTATTCACGCCCATTGCCGCTGCATCTAGTAGCACATCGACCACATGATCATCAAGTAAATTGATTTCATCTACATATAAAATATTCCGGTTGGCCTGCGCCAAGATACCAGGCTCAAATTTCTTTTCTCCACACTTAATGGCATGTTCAATATCAAGGGTTCCAACTACCCGATCTTCTGTTGCACTAACTGGCAATTCCACGACTTTCATTTTTACTGATTGGGAAGTAAGTGCTTCCCCTTTATTTTTTTGCAGACACGCTTCACACATATGATGAAGATCTTTAGGATCACAACGAAATGAACATTTTTTTACCCCTTCCATGGCAGGAAGTAGATCCGCTAGGGCACGTACAGCCGTCGATTTGGCTGTCCCTTTCTCACCTTTTATTAATACGCCACCTAAACTAGGGTTAATAACATTAAGAATCAGTGCTAATTTCATATCTTCCTGACCAACAATCCCAGTAAATGGATAACAACCTGTTCTCATAAGCAATCTCCTTTATTTTTCAAATTTATTATCAAGTATCTCTAAAAGAAGAATTTCCCAAATACTAATGTAATCCATCGCATCTGTCATTGATAAGTCCTTGAGTCCGTAAGTTTTAGTCATTATATTCATGATTTCCTGACCTGCTTCTCTCACCTCATCCTCTGAAAGCAGTCCCCAATCCTGTTGATCTAGTAAATGAATATATAAGGACGTATAGGTTACAAGACAATCTTCCTGTTCAAATTGATATAAACAATGAAGAAATTTAGCTTTGACAACCTGTTTTTCTCTAAGTAAGTAACGATTCCAAAGACTTTCTTCCGTAATACCATAGCGTTTCAATCGGCGTAAAACACTATGCTGATACTTTGGCGATAACCCGGTCTGTAGACACAAAGCTTCTTTCACTGCCGCCTTCACGGCGCGCCCAATCAGTTCGCCTAGTTTTGAATGTTTGCCCGCACCTTCAAAATACAGTGGCGAAGCTGGATTCGCTACTACAATCGTGCTGTCGGTGCCTGAGCCTGTCGCGAGACCCGTAGAATAGTTACTGCCTGCCATTAATTCTTGCAGCGCTGCTGTCTTGGCCTCGGTACATGTTACTAATGCTCTAGCTAGTATGCCTGGCGGTAAATCAGCATCAATGACTAAAATAATATTAATCGTTCCTAGCTTGTAAGGTTCCTTATTAATTGGTTGGTAATAGGTTGCAGGATCCCCTACCCGACCACCATTCACTTCTACCCCACCAGTAACAATGGCCGTAACCGTCAGATTTTCATATGTTTCTACGCCTATCGCCACATTGTCCATGGAAGCCGCCGTGGCAATTCCTGACGTTTTATCCTCGTTAAGGCCAATTTCTTGCGCTACCAGCCGCATATGTTCCTCATAAGTGGGAGCACGCAGCGTACAAGCCATACCAGCCCCTGGATTGCAGTCATGATTAAAGATTGAAGTCAAGTCTTCACGATAACCACCATTTAGTATGGAGGTACTGAGAACTTTGCGTGGGGCATCAAATAAAATAACAATGGACTTATAATAACGGTACGCATGATCCCCAGTAGACAAAGTGCATAGTAACATATCATCTATCCTTTCTTTCTCTATATTCCTGAATAAAAACATTTTTCAGCATACATTCTGGTAAATATGGCTTCCCAGCCGAGTTTGCTCCATACCAACGGGCAAAACAGGCACCACCACACAGTGAAAAAGATGGACATGTTAGGCAAAATTCCATGTTTTTTCGAATCCTATTGCCAATCATCTGTTGTTTGCACCAGTCAATACCCTCTTTGACATTACCCAATCTAAATTCAGACAAACCAGCCAAGGATGCACAGGCGTAGATTTCACCTTTCGCGTCAACAAAAACCGCTTCTCCCTTCATTGCATGGCAATGAGCAAATCCTGTCATTCTTTTACTAGCCAAACTCGCCACGCGCTCGGCGTGGGAAAACACCAGTTTTTTTCTAGTCTGTCCCTCTAAATTATATTTCGTCGTCAGTACCTGCCTTAGGGCTACTTCTAAGTCTTGAGCATCCGCTGCCTTTATTCCTACACCCCGTCCTTGATTTCGCAAAAGGTCAAAGCCGATTTTCCTTACATTGCCTAAGTAATAGGCCATTTCCACAATGCCTGATAATTGCCTAACATTGCTGTCGGTCACAACACAAGTAATGCCCACTTCCACGCCTACTGCTCCTAGAATCTCTGCGCCACGCAAAATCAAGGGGCTAGTCCCCTCGCCTGACGGCAATCGTCTGTGAAGGTCATTTTCATTCGGTCTACCGTCCAAGCTAATACCCACACCCACCTTAGCATGCCGCAAATATATTGCCATATCACGTTTTATTAAAGATGCATTAGTCTGCACCTGCAAAATAGCGGGCACCCGTTTTTGATGCACATAAGCAATAATCTCCTGCATGACATTAAAGGCTAGTAAGGGTTCACCACCGCTAAACTGCAAGACAAAGGGCTTGCCACTTTGGGCGGCTATGTCAATGGCCTTTGTCGCTATCGGTAGGCTCATACGTTCTTGTGGCTGCTCATGTGCATAACAGTAGGTACATTTAAAATTACATTGCCCGGTCAGACCTAGGATGAGCATTTTCACTTCATTATTGGTTACCACTGTCTTCCCCCAACTTTCCGCGAACTAACTAGGACAGGATTTTCTTATGCCTTTATTCTGCTAGATCAACGGATCTCATTTCTTTTAATCTTTCCTATAAATTCCACTGAAGTCATTACTGTCACTTTATCTTTTTGTAGCAATTCTCTATATAGCTTAGTTGCCTCACCACCAGTAAAATCACGCTCTTCAATTGGCGTATCCTCAATCACAATCAATTTAGGTGCAAAAAAGGCAGCCTGTAAATTATTCAAATTTTGTTTTCCATAACAAAGATTTCCCAAAATCACCAATTCAGCACTAGCAATTTTTTCCTTATGTTCTCGCGCCTGTTGCTCTGTAATCTTACTGAAGGCTTGTCCAGCTACAAAGTCAATAGCAAAAGCCCTTGCCACATCAGCATCCGTATCCCCTTTCTGCAGTACACCCGCACTCAGCCGGTAACGACCTTCATACAAACTTCGCATAATATCACCCGTACAGCCACCACCGCCAATGATATGAAGGTTTTTTTGAGAATTTGTATGCGTAGCTGCTGCATAGGTATGGATATCCAAATTGCCAGTCACCTTATTCAAAAAGACAGCTGAATGTAAACCATATGCTTTCTCGAGATTATCTACCGTAAGTACATCACTAGGAATACCATCTGCTACAATCTTGCCATTGGCCAACAAGATTAAACGAGAACAAAATTTTGCCGCTAACTTAATATCGTGGGCAATAATCAATACGCTTTTTTCTTCTTTACATATTTCCTGGCAATAACGGAAAATTTCCTCTTGGTAGACTAAGTCTAGGCTAGCTGTTGGCTCATCAAGAAATATCAATGGCGTCTCCTGGGCCAGTACTTTCGCTAGCAAGATTCGTTGCCGCTCCCCCCCCGACACTTGGTTAACGGGTTTATCTGCTAGCCCTCCAACACCAGTAAAAGTCATATATTTTTTAGCTATCTGACGATCTTTTTCTGTTTCATTTTGCCACCATTTTAGATAGGGATAACGTCCCGCCAGCACAACTTCTAATGCTGTGAAACCAAAGCCAACATTGACTTCCTGCTGCATATAGGCAACTAAGCGGGCCGCATACTTATCACCCAAACTATGGATGGGGTGGTCAAATACGCTAACGCACCCAGACGCGACTGGTAACATGCCACGCAAGCTTTTCAGTAGCGTACTTTTACCAGCACCATTAGGACCAATAATGCCCACGAATTCTCCTTGCTTAACCTGAAAAGTGCAATTATGCACAATTTCCTTATTCCCAATCTTGACACATACACCGTCAGCAACTAAGGCAGATGGCTGCTTTCTAATCATGACAATCCGCCTCCTTTGTGCGCCTTGCGTAGCAGATACAAAAAGTAGGGTGCACCAATCAGCGCTGTCATAATACCCACGCGAATCTCAGCAGGCGCAATCAATACCCGTCCAATGGTATCACAACCTACCAAAAATAAGCCCCCCGCCAAAGCGCTGGCTGGTAATAAGACGCGGTGTTCTGGGCCGATTAACAATCTCATAATATGAGGCACAACGAGTCCAACAAAACCGATCGACCCGCTAACGCACACGGCTGTCGCCGTTATAACTGACGCAATAAATAACAATAGCAGCCGTAAGGCAAAAACGGGTAAACCGACAGAACGAGCCTCTTGTTCCCCTAAGACTAAAATGTTTAAATGCCTAGCTAAAAAGCATAAAATGATAATTCCAATCAAGATAGGTCCAAGAGCTAAAAACACATGCTCCCAACGGCGGTAGTCAAGACCGCCAACCATCCAGAATAAAAACTCACGCAATCGATTCTCATTCATAAAAGTTAGAATCCCCGATGTTAAAGCCCCGAGCAGCATGCTAACGGCTACACCAGACAATAAAAGGGACATCACTGGAATCTTCCCCTCTCGCATAGCAAGAGTTACCGTCAATGACGCCGCTAAAAAGGCACCGACCAAGGCAAATAAGGGCATATAATACAAACTAGCGGCAGTCAGCCCCAGGGCAACGGCAATTACTGCCCCGAGAGAAGCACCAGCTGAAACACCGATCATTCCAGGGTCAGCCAAGGGGTTACCAAATATTCCTTGCATCACGGCACCAGACACACCAAGAGCCGCCCCAACTAAAAGCCCGACGAGTGTGCGCGGCATTCGAATGTGCCAGACAACTGCCGTCTGTTCTGGCGTTAATTCCACACCAGGCAAACTAACTAATCCTATTTGCTTACCAATAACAGCGAGCATAGAGGATAAGGGAATCTTTACTTGCCCTGATCCTAAGGACATTAGAATTATGGCGACCAGTACTACTCCAAGAATGGTAAATACTAATCCTTTCCTCTTTCTCTGACTTTCCATCTTACGTCCAACCTTTCCCTTATTCCTGACTAAATAACTCCGGATATGCTGCTTGGGCCACACCAAATACACCTTTGACAATATGTTGAGAGGTACAGAAGAGATACCGGTCTGGTACTTGGATTAGTCTTCTGTCTTTTACTGCCCTGATGGTTTGTAACGCTGGATCATTTTGCACCTCTTCTTTATATTGATTGGTATCTTTTTTCCCAGTATAATCCCAAGTCGGTAGCAATAAAAAATCTGGATTAATCTCTACTAATTGTTCCTTGCTCAAAGTAGCATTCATACCCAAACCAGCAATTGCTGCTGCATTCTTTATCCCTGCATACTGGCAGATCGTATCAAAGGTACTCCCAATGCCTCCACTACCGCCCATATTGGAAAAACGTGCCGTCACCTGACGTTCTGCCTCCGGTATAAGTTTAACTTTATCGGAAATTTTACCCAGGGAAGCATGCATATGAGCTATCATTTCTGCACCTTTTTCTGCTTCACCCACCACACGAGCAATATCTGAAATATTCTGCTGAACCTGCTCAATATTGCGGGCACTTTTAAAAACATATACTGGTAAACCTGCATCTCTTAGGACCTGAATCAATTCTATAGGGTGCCAATCGGGAAGCAAAACTAGGTCTGGTTGCAGGGCAATAATGGTTTCCCCATTGGCACGTATTTTATTCGGTACTTGTTTAGCTTCTACCGTAATGTTAGAAATACCAATATCATCCGCTAAATAGGTTAAAGCGGCAATTCTCTCTACCGACACCAGTTCCATCAAAATTTCATCAGTAGCAATACTAACTGAAACAATCCGCTTTGGTTTATGAGGTAATGTAACTACAAAGCCTTGGCTATCTGTTACTTTATACCCACCTGCAAGCTTATCTGCTGGTTGCTTAAAGGAACAACCACTGCTGATCATTAGGCAGAGCAGTAATAGGGCCACTCTCGACATAATATATTTCCTCTTATCCATCACTACGCTCCTCTAGCTCGCCTTCAATCGACAAGTATAATTGTTTGGTATCTTCTTTGGCATTTCACAAACCTCGCTGGGACGCTTCTAATAGTGTCCCTGCAGTGCCCAGGATAACACTCTTCTACACAAGAAAGCACCCTCTACACCCAAGCTTTCACTAAGGCGAAACCACCTCCATTTTATATAGAAAGTACGTTAAACTCTGAAGATAAAAGTTCTTGATTCTCTATATCCCAATCAA
>JAPUES010000120.1:0-280 GCA_027492445.1 Sporomusaceae bacterium
AAAATATTAAGGTGAGCTTCGTCTTTAAATTCATTTTTTATCCCTCCCAAACCAATTATTTCTATTCTTTTATAATTCGTCATATTTTACTATTTTCCTGAATATTTCAGAATATTCGGTAATTAAATCTGTGTGTTTTTTTATTTAATAAGAAAAGGACTGCCATTTTAGACAGTCCCTTCCTACTAACAACTTATTCTTTTGTAGCAGCAGCTTCCTGGTTTACTAACGGAAATTGAGCCGCCAATCGTTTGTAATTTTCTCGTCTTTCTTTGGCGTC
>JAPUES010000120.1:290-2012 GCA_027492445.1 Sporomusaceae bacterium
TGTTTTGGCAAATAAGGCCTCTGCCATATCAGGGAATTGTTTCTTTAAGGATGAATAGCGAACTTCACCCATTAAAAATTCTTGGAAGTTCATGGTTGGTTCTTTCGAATCTAAAGCAAAGGGGTTTTTACCTACTTCTTTCAGTTGTGGATTGTAGCGGTACATAGACCAATAACCACTATCAACAGCACGCTTACTTTCTAGATGGCTAGATCCCATCCCTACTTTTAGGCCATGGTTAATACAAGGAGCGTAGGCAATAATTAAGGATGGACCTGGATAAGCCTCTGCTTCTGCAATGGCTTTAAGAGTCTGGTTCTTATCCGCTCCCATCGCAATTTGCGCTACATAAACATAACCATAGCTCATAGCAATCATGCCAAGATCTTTTTTCTTCGTACGTTTGCCACTAGCAGCAAATTTTGCAATGGCAGCTGTGGGTGTGGCCTTCGATGCCTGACCGCCAGTATTCGAATATACTTCCGTATCAAAGACCAATACATTTAAATCTTCTCCCGAAGCCAAGATATGATCTAAACCACCAAAACCAATGTCATAGGCCCAGCCATCTCCGCCAAATAGCCATTGGGAACGTTTTACTAGAAAGTCCTTATTTTTATAAATTTCATTCAGTAGTGGGTCATCACCTTTGCTATTTTCTAGCACTGCAATCACTTTATCTGCTCTTTGCCGCGTACCTTCGCTGCGCTCTTGATTTGCCAGCCAATCTTGAAGAGCCCCCTTCAATGCAGGATCCGCACTAACTTGAGCAGCCTTATCAATATCTGCCGCCAGTTGTCTACGAAGTTGTTTCCCCCCCACTAACATACCTAGACCAAATTCTGCATTATCTTCAAATAATGAATTGCCCCAAGCTGGTCCATGTCCGCGATGATTCTTAGTGTAAGCAATGGATGGAGCGCTACCTGCCCACACGGAAGAGCATCCTGTTCCATTGGCCAGCATCATCCGATCACCAAAGAGTTGGGTCACTAATTTCGCATAAGGTGTTTCACCACAACCTGCGCAGGCGCCAGAGAACTCTAATAAAGGTTGTTCAAACTGGCTGCCTTTTACAGTCAATACATTCATCGGGTTGGCCTTCGGCGTAACTCTCATGGAATAATTCCAGTAGTTATCTTGCTCGAGTTGGCTATCTAGTGGCTCCATTACCAAGGCTTTTTCTTTCGAAGGGCAAATCTGTGCGCAGTTGCCGCAACCAGTACAATCATAAGGAGAAACCGCAATGGAAAACTGTAATTCTTTTGCCCCAATCGCTGCTTTTGCGGCATAGCCTGCTGGTGCCTTTTGCATTTCTTCTGCGCTCAGCAGCACCGGGCGAATGGCAGCATGAGGACATACATACGAACATTGGTTACATTGGATACAATTATCCCCTACCCAACAAGGAACATTAATGGCAATCCCTCGTTTTTCATAGGCAGTGGTGCCAAAGGGGAAGGTGCCATCTTCCATGCCAACAAAGGCGCTGACAGGCAGACTATCTCCTTCTTGCCGATTCATGGGAACTAAAATATTCTTAATAAATTCCGGCACTGGACGTGAATCTACCTTTTCCTCTTGGGCACTCGCCCAAGCGGCAGGAACCTCTACCTTGACAATAGAGTCTACCCCTTTATCAATGGCTACTTGATTCATGGTAACAATTTTTTCACCTTTGTTACTATAAGATTTAACAACTGCTTCTTTTAAATACTTTAC
>JAPUES010000120.1:2112-3665 GCA_027492445.1 Sporomusaceae bacterium
GCTTTATTAATTAAATAGGGAGATTTTATAACATTTTTACCAAAACGCAAATGAGAAATAGTAACGCCGCCAGATTTTTTTGAGTCATAGGCAAAATAAGCCTGGGCATACATATCCGTTTGGTCACCAATAATTCCAATAGCGCTCTTATTAGCGCCCACAGTTCCATCTGACCCATAACCCCAGAATTTGCAGGCCTTAGTCCCGGTAGCAGTCGTCTCAATATCCTCTCCATAAGGCAAGGAGGTATGGGTAACATCATCAACAATACCTACCGTAAAGTTGTCTTTAGGCTGTTCTTGTTTCAGATTTTCATAAATCGCTTGAATATGGCTAGGAATTACATCTTTACCGCCCACACCACATCTGCCGCCAACAATCACTGGCTGCCATTCCTTACCGTAAAATACGGATTTTACATCCAGATACAAGGGTTCGGCAAAGGCTCCTAGCTCTTTTGTTCTATCAAGTACGGCAATCTTTTTCACTGTACGGGGAATATATTTAAAGAAATGTTCAATGGAGAAAGGTCGATATAAATGTACCGTCAATAGACCTACTTTTTCCCCATTCTCATTTAAATGATCTACCATTTCTTCAATGGCTCCACAGACCGAGCCCATGGCAATAATCATACGATCGGCATCTTGCGCCCCATAATAATTAAATAAATGATATTCTCTGCCTGTTAATTTCGTAATTTCCCCCATATAGTTTTCTACAATATCAGGTAATTCTTGGTAGAAACGATTGGAAACTTCCCGTTGCTGGAAATAAATATCAGAGTTTTGAACCGTCCCCCGTAGTACAGGATGATCTGGATTGAGAGCCCTACGGCGAAACTCTTCTAGTGCATCGCAATCTAGTAGCGGAGCTAATTCATCATACTCTAATACTTCTATCTTTTGCACTTCATGAGAGGTTCTAAACCCATCAAAAAAATTAAGGAAGGGAACCCGGCCTTTAATGGCCGATAAATGAGCAACTGCCGCTAAATCCATTACCTGTTGGACACTGCTTTCGGCAAGGAGCGCAAAACCAGTTTGCCTTGTGGCCATGACGTCTTGGTGATCGCCAAAAATACTAATGGCATTGGCGCCTAGAGCCCTTGAACTAACATGAAAGACACAAGGTAATAATTCTCCCGCAATTTTATACATATTGGGAATCATAAGTAATAATCCTTGGGAAGCAGTATAAGTAGTGGTTAAGGCTCCTGCCTGTAGTGAACCATGTACTGCACCAGCAGCACCACCCTCTGACTGCATTTCTACAATCTCCATCGTTTGTCCAAAAATATTTTTTCGGCCTTGGGCTGCCCACTCATCCACATGCTCTGCCATATTAGAGGATGGAGTAATGGGATAAATCGCAGCCACATCGGTAAAAGCATAGGAAATATGTGCCGCAGCCGTATTGCCATCCATAGTTTTCATTTTTCTTTTGGTATTTCTCATAAAGTAATTCTCCTTTTATATTAAATTTAGTAATAACCAACTTGTTATGCTTAGTAAAAACGCCCCTATACAACATATAATGTTGTATAGGGGCGC
>JAPUES010000120.1:3675-15822 GCA_027492445.1 Sporomusaceae bacterium
GCAAACAATATTTTTCTTTTTTATTTTGTTATTTTTAATAAATTATTTCTCATTTTATATTAAATTTATAAAAACCCCCAACCTGTTATGCTTAGTAAAAACGCCCCTATACAACATATAATGTTGTATAGGGGCGCAAATGCGCGGTACCACCCTTACTTATCACTTTAAATCGGTCCAACAACCGATTCCTAGTTAACGCCTAGGTGACGCCTCTGCCTAATCCAAACAAGTACTAGCTTGTATTTTTCGGAGAAGAGTTCATGGGTGATTTAATCAGTAATAGCTCCGCACCGGTTCCCAGCAAACACCGGCTCTCTGTGGCAGTTCATCTATTGCCTTTACTCCCAATCATCACTTTTATATTACACATTATTAATTTTAAAAGTTCTTAGAGTAGATTATTGCATTTTTCTTTCCATCTGTCAAGAACAATTGTACATTTATGAAGTAGAATATTTTATTTTAATAAGGAGTGTGTTATTTTAAAAATATCTTTTTCAATAATGTACACGTCATGCACATCATCATGGCGAATGGCGATATAATCCCCTTCTTTACCCGCCATATATTTATTAGGATCCCAGCTGGTAAATACCTTGGTTTTTTTACCTAAGGGCTTAGCATAGATATGCACTTCCCCTGTCGTCTTACAGGATTGTAAATAGGAATTCAATCTTACACTTTCTCCTGTAATGCGATTACGAAGGGATGGGACATATTGACCTTCACACACAAAGGGACTGTCTATGATTTGATAGCTTCTTTCAAATTTTTGTTTTTTTATGGGATATACTTCGCCTTTGATCCCAACCATAATAAAAATCTCTTCCTGAGCTGTAGTCTCAATATCTCCTTCTAAGGTTCGAACGGTCAGCAAGGATCCTTCGGCAAAGATGTCCGTTGTAGGAACAAAACCAACCGTAATATTATTTTTTCGATATATCTTCATAGTACTAGTATCTAACTCATGACAACTGCTATATACCACATCAAAACTTTCATAATACTCCGCTATACGCTCAAATAAATAGGACTTTATATTCATCTCTGGATATTTTTGTCTAAATTTTACTAAGCTTATAAAGCCGCCCGCCTTTTCAATATGTCCGCCTCCTGATCCAATGCTATCTGCTAGGAAGCTAGCTAGTTCACTGGCCATGACTTCACGAATGCAACTACGAACAGAGAACTTGATGCCATCCCCTACTTCATTATATACAACGCAACTATCTATATCCTCCACTTGGAGGGCGATATCGCTAATAAAACCTAGAATATTAGGATCACAGGGTTCCGCTTGAAACACGGCATAGCGTCCACTATGACTGTGAGAATATTTTTGCAGAGCAATCCCAGCTATTTCAATATCATTACGGGATAAATTGGAATTTTTAAATTGTCGAAACAAATTATTATCATAACCAATACTGTCCCTCATATCTTTATCAAGAGGATGCTGAATTTCAGTAAAGCTATTGGTATCCGAAAATAACCCATAATAAAGAGCTGTTCCCACATGAGGATAGTCATTAAAATCAAAGCCCTCTTGGCTCAAAAGATTCCACACTAAGGTAGAACAACTGCCGAGATAGGGGCGGATATCACTATGTTCTATCCCTTCAACCTCTGGCTGATGATGATCAATAATCGCCACCAAAGAGGCTTCTTGTTTCCGCACATTTCCCGCCCCATATTGGCAGTCAACTGTTATCAGCAGTCCATGGATTTTTTCCTCTTGAATATATTCCAGAGGAATATTTAATTCCTGAACCATTTTAACTAAATTGGGTTTGGCAATAGCCAAACGACCGCTATAGACAAGCCTAGTGTTTTTCCCATGAGCGTTAAAGAATTCATAAAGAGCATAACCAGAAGCAATCGAATCTGCGTCTGGATTATCGTGGCACTGGATGACAATGACCTCTTGATGCAAAAAATCACTTAATTTTAACAAGAGCTACACCCACCTTTTGTAAATATTTAACACCCATTTTTAGTTTTTGGTGGCAATAATAGTCCCCTGAAGACCTCCACCATCAACCGAACCAGTAAAAGAAGCTCCTATTACATGGGATCCTACATAAAACCCTCCCGTGAACTTTCCATCCGTAATGCCACCACCAATAATTGTGCCGTTTAACGCATTTGAACCGGGAGCAATGCTCCCACTTAGATTAACCTCATAGGAACCACTTCCCAAAATTTCATTTAATCTAAATCCACCATTCACACTTCTCCCAGCAAAATCAACGGTAAGTAAATGAGCACCTGTTTTGGTTCCTATATATCTAGTACCAAGAAAACCGACGTCGCTAGAAGCCACTACAGCACCGTCATATGTGGCAGTACCTGTGGTGGGCATACCGATGTTACTTACGGTTGTAAGAATATTTATGAGCGCACTCTCATCCGTGTCCTGCCTCCTATACCTATTATCGGCATATTCCACTACCCTAATAGCTTTGTCATTCCACTGTCCCCAGCTAGCCAAGCTATATTTCCCCATCGGACCAGTCAAGGTCGCTTTTTTGAGAGTTTCTTGGGCCACTAGAGCTACTTCAGGAGAAAATTCCTTACTCATACCTGATAGGGACTGAGGATCTGCTTGTGCCCATTCTTTTAATATCGCTTCTCGTTCTTGTGGAGAGAGGGGTATTGGCTGACCTCCATCCTCACTATTGCCTTCTAGCAATGCTTTTAATTTAAGTCCAAGTCCTTGTTTCGCCTGTTTCGCTTGCTCCTTCATAACATTTAAACTACCTGTTAGTCTTTCCTTCAGCACTTTCACCGACGTTTGACCACGGTTATCTTGAGACCCTAAACCATTATTGCTGCCATAGGCTGTTCCCACCTGATCAATAATCTTATTCATCCCTTGCTCTATTTCCACAGCTGCCGTATTTACAGCAGTAAGAGCTGCCAAGAGACTGGCTCCTCTATCATTAGAGGAAGCCGCCCCTAAGGTAATGTTTAAAGACAATAAGGTAGCATCCATTGTGGCAAAATCAGCCGTACTGTTCTCTCTTTTAAGGTCATTGACAATACCTCTTGCCTGTTCTTGCAAGGCATTATAGTTCTCTCCTGGAGCCGCTGCTACCAGACTTATACCACTACTATTCAGCATTATAAAACAGAACATCCCTACAATAATGCTTTTTTTAGTCATCTGAATTCCACCTCTCCACAATCCATCTTACCCCCGCCTCCTTAGATTCCATAAAGTACAAAGGGCGCCCAGTAGATAGGTTTTGCATATTTACTATTCAGAAACTCGCGTTTGGTGGCGCTTAACGCCTTAACCTGATCTTCACCTGCCAATAGTTTTGCAAAAAAACTACGAGTAAACTCCACAGAGCTTTCATCATCAAGAATTTTCCATAAAGTAGCAACTGAATTTCGATTTCCCGCTACATAAAGGGCATAGGTTAAACCGAGCACTCCCTCACCTGGTACAAACTTGCCACGTCCTGTCTCACAGGCTGACATATAGACTAGATCACTATTTAGTTCAAAGGCTGGCCACTGCGCTACTGTCACATAACCATCCGTCCCAGCCACTGGATTTTTAAGCCCAAGTACAATGGAATTAAAAGCGGGTTCCTTATCATCAAAGTAGCCGTGGGCCGAGAATACGATGTATTTGTATTTTTCTAATGCTTTAGACTGATTTAATTCTTTGAGCTGGGCTTCTGTAGCCTCATCTTTTTTGTAGATATCCCCTTGTTCACCAAATAAACCTGCTAATGCATTTAATTCTGGTTCCGATAGGGGTAAGTCTTGAAATCCACCGCTTCTAGTTCGAATCATACTACCATTTGGCAAATTGTTTTTCCCTAATTGATAATAAGCATCGCCTATAGCTAGTAGGCCCTTTCGATTAGTAGCTTTACTTTGCACCTCTGCCCGCTGCTTTAGCATGGTTAACATAGAGAGAGACTGAACGTAACTAATATCATAAGAGGAAATAAGAGCTTTCTCCTCCAAAATAAGGGTTTCGAAGGGAATCAGTGCTAGGGCGCCATCCGGTGAGATAATTAATTGCTCCTTCCCCTTAAGTTCTGAAGCAATGGGTAATAATAAATGACTGCTCAGCTCTTTCCCTATCTCAGCAATTGCAGCAAATAGTTCTGTGTTTTCTCTTACTATTATCGCCCTTTCTGCAGGCTTTAGCATACTCCCAGTCATCGTATATCCTTCTGGCAATTTCCATAAATATCGTTTACTAGAATGCATATGATTCATATCTCGGTAGGAAAGCAACTCCCGATATACTTCTACCATATCATCTAGTCCAGAAACAAGACCTAGGGAAATGGCTTTTAGCCCACCAGAGTTATCAATTACAAAAGCTACTACCTTATTGTCATTCGTCTCTATATAGCTAATAAAAACCGCTTTTTCTGGAATACTATGCTGCGCTGTTTGCGCGTTGGCAATCTGCACTTCACTAAGTTGCCGGTATTTAGGATACTTATTTTGTAGTTCTCCCCGATATTCATTTAAGCGGGTTAAGACATCACGCTTTACTCCTTCAATACGTATCCTCTCATCCGCGTTATCAATACTATTTACAATGCGATCGTTTAATTGATTGACTTGCCTGTGATAGTCTGCTAGGTGCTGAGCTTCTTCTTCCGTCAGAATGCCACTATTATCGGCAAAATTATTCGCCGTAAGTTCTAGCAACGTACGGGCCTTTGTTAATTCAGACAAGTAAAAGGCATTATCAGCCTGGTTTCGCTCTGCCTGCAACACAGCAAGATTTTTATAAGCTGGTATCCACTGAGCAAATAAGGATTGTCTGTTTTCCGTTGATAAATCTGATTGACCTCGTAATTCTTCGATGCCATTAATTAATTGTTGCAATAGCACCGCCGACTCATCAAATCGTCCTTGCGTATAATAGTTAGATGCCAGATTGTTAATACTACTTAGAGTATCAGGATGACCTCCCCCAAGGACCTCTGACTTAGATTTTAACAATGTTTCTTCCAATTTTAACGCCTCAGAATATCTTCCTAATCGATTATAATCTAGTGCTAAATTATTCTGAGTTGCTAAAGTATCTGGATGTTTTTCGCCTAATACTTTATTACTTAAGGTAAGAGCCTTTTTATGTAATTCAGCAGCTTCACTATATTTATCAATCGCAAAATAGTCACTGGCCAAGTTGTTCATACTGACTAATGTAGAGGCATTTGCCTCTCCAAGTATCACTATCTTTTCTGCTAGTACCTTTTTATCAAGTGCAAGAGCATCATTATAACGTTCCAGTTTACGATAATCCGTTGCTAGGTTACTCATAAGATTTAATGTTTCCAAATGTGTATCCCCTAGTACTTCTTTCGCAAGCTTTAACGCCTTTTCATCCAATGCAAGAGCATCCGTAAAACGTCCAATTCGACGATAATCTGTGGCTAGATTACTATAGCTTACAATCGTATCTTGGTGTCTCTCGCCAAGGGTTTCAATGCTAGCGAGTAATATCTTTTCGTCTAGCGCCATTGCCTCGGCATAGCGACCTAACCTTCGATAATCTCCTGCTAAACCTCTTTGGATAATTAACGTCAATTTATGATTGTCCCCCAATAATTCTCTGCCAATTTCCAAGGTTCTTTGACTTACAGAAATTACTTCACTATAGCGCCCCACTGCCCGGTAATCCTGAGCTAACATGACTAAACTAGTCAATGTGTCTAAATGCTGCTCACCATAAATCTCCTTATGGATTTCAAGTATTTGCTCAGCGAAGGGTAAAGCCTCACTATACCGGCCTTGTTTACGGTATTCCCCCGCCAGTAAACCAATGCATACTGCTGTATTTTGACTCTTTGCGCCATACAATTCACCACTTATCTTCACTGTCTTTTCAGCCCAAGGAACTGCTCCTTGGTAGTCTCCTTGGGCATCGTAGGCAATGGCTATATTGAGCATAGCAGACAGTGCTTGTGGGCTGGTTTCACCAAATTTTTCAATTTGTTGCTGCACTGTCATCGTTAATGTGCCAATATCCACTGTAGAGGAGGGATTGGCACCAACAAGATTGGGCGCTAACCAAAGCATGGCTACCCAAGTAATCATAATCCATTTTTTCCACGCCATTACTGTCACTCCTAATTACATTGTATTTTCTAGATGCTTACTAAATCTATTTATTAATAGAGTGACCTTTCCTGCCAATTCAGCATTACCTTCTATATTGATCGATTGGAGGAGCTGATAACTGAGCCAGTACAAATCAACAGACTCAGACTGACCATCACTAATCATCTGCAGGTAGGCAGCCTTGCTGAGCAGTTTATCATTAACACTACTATTTTCCTGATCGATTTTTTCAAGCCCTGCGATAATTTCCTTGGTTACGTTCTTGTCCACTAAGGAAATAGTATACTTATCATACATTCCCTCTATCCGCCAAGTATATTGTTCTCCTGGTTTTATAGGAAGTTCTTCTTGCTTCAAAGTTAGAGTGGATAGCCCTGTTATTGTTTTTTTAAAGATTACTTCTTTTTTGTTATTTTCAATCACTAGTCCTCTACCTTTAGGTTCACCCCAAGCAAAGGTAATCGGATAACCTGCCAACATGGTAGCTTTAAAGCCAGGTTGTGGCAAGATAACGTTTTCTGCCTGTTCGCCACCTCTAGTGGCAGCATATTGAGCCTGAGACTCTTTATCTACAAAGCCAAAAAATTCTTGTAACTTATAAACAACCATATCCATAGCACCTGGCGACTGATATACAACTTTTATTTCTGTCGGGCTAATACTTTGCGCCTTAGCATAAGGATGCCATTCCACCTGAAGATTATTAACATTAGGGCCCCTTAGAATATCCCCCTCATACAGTAACTCCCCTTTGGAGCAAGGTAAGATTTGACCACTACGTTCAATCATAATGGACTCACTATCTCCCGTAACAATGCCTCTACTACTAGCCGCTGATATAGCACTGCATAATAACATCAAACTAAGTAAAACGACTCCAATTTGTCGGAATTTTTTCATAACAAATCAAATTCTCCTTTCATATCCAATATACTCTCGCAAAGCACCCCTACTGCTACAAGCCATTCAATATGGTATTAATAACATTGCCATGAATGTACATCCCTGGCATCGTACCTACCGGAGTAGGATAATTATCTCGTTTATCAGGACTAGAGTTACCAATTATGACAATTTTGTTACGCAATAAGTTTTTATTTAAGTTCATCATTTTTTGCAGTTGAGGGACCGTAAAGGCTTTCATAAATAAGTTCCCAGGGTCCTCTTTTTTGAGCACTCCTGGCGGAATAAGCGAATAGTTAATACGATAATTTGTCACTTTGGAGCCACTAGAAATACGAACTAATTCTTTGCCCTCTTTTTTCGAAGCAAAGTGTAAGTCCTGACCATCGTCTCCCTTGTCTATCCCTTCTATGATACGATTGCTAAATTCTGTTAGTTGGCGGGCATCACCACTAGCTAATACTGTAGCCAAAACGGGCGTTCCCCAGACAATATCTTGCTCTTTATCTTCTCTAATATAAACTCCATAAGGTGTCCAGAACCGCATTTTATTATCGTAGCTTGAAGCCACCATAACCCAAGGTACCGCTTTAAAGAAACGCTCCTTATTATCAATCAAATCATCATACAAGGTCTTCCCAAGTATTCCTTCTGTACTGAGAGTAACAGGAAAAATTATTTTGGCACCTTGCTCATCTTTCTTGATAGCTTGCAATACTTCTCTTAGTCGCTCATCCTTCTCAGGATGCTGATAATCTGGATCCTGCAGGAAAATATCTAAGGCAATAACCTTAGCGCCTCCCTTATAAGCAACATCAATTAATTCGGCTAGTCGATCCCGCGGAGTGATATCGGAAGATCCCCACTGTTTATAAGTTTCATGATCAATATCAATAAAAGCAATTTCATCAGAAATCCAACCAAACTGTTCTGCTGCAGCAAGATCTAGGCGACCAAGAACAACCGTTTCAATGTTATGGCGAAGTTCCACTAGTTTTTCACCCCAAGAAGTACGAAGAAAGGTATAAAAACCAGTGATTAAAACAAATATAGCAATGGTACTAAGGATTCTTTTTCGACGTTTACGCCCTTTTAAGTAGTACCACGATGCCTGAATGTACTGCACAATACTATGCCCAAGATCCTCCTTATACTTCTTTAGGAGTTCTAAAGCATCGGATAAAGGCTTGCCTTCAGCTAGTAGGTATTCGTTTCTTTTATTTTCCTCTAGCCAACGATTGGTTGTTTCTGTTAACCTTGACCTGGCCCGCAAGAAATCCTTTTCACCAGCAAGCCATTCTTGTATTCTTGGCCAGCTTTTTAGTATGGCCGCATGAGCAAACCCAACTACCACCTGTCCCTTTTTATTAGTGTCAATCACAAATAAACGTGTTGCTACAAAGGCATCTACCAATGCCTTTCCTTCTAGGGTTTGGGGTAAACTGTCTCGTAAAACACGTCTACAACCTACCGTTTCCTCTTCACCTTGTTCAACAGTAACTAGAGAACGCAGTACTTGAGGAAAAGCACCTTGGGCGTTAGGAGTAAGTTCAGCAAAAATACTGTCGGCGTGACGGGCTAACGCTCCTTCCATCCCTCCAATGCAATCATATGCTTTAAAAGTCAATACATTACCTTCGCGGCGTTTATATAATTCTTCTAAGGTAAATTCAAGCAAGGGAAGAGAAGAGGGATTCTTCGCAGCCTCTTCGTGGAGAATTTGATCTAAGCGTTGATTATTAGTAATATCTCTTTCAAAAAACAAGCCTGCTGCATGAGCTGGTTTTACAATAATACTGCCAATTTCGGCGAAAGAAGGGGGTAACAAATCATACTGCCCCGTTCCTGATTTAAGGGTAATGAGCTCAGGTATTTCTACACAGCGATGATAATAATCACTGCGCATGGTACCAATAACCCATACTAATCCACTGTGAACAAAATGAGACAAAACTTCAATAAATTTTTTCCTTTTTCTATCATCCACATCAAAGATTTCTTCCATTTGATCGATAAAGATGAGTAACCTACTAATCATCGGTCTTTTCATACCTTGCTTTTTAGCTATTTTAGCTGCTACTTGCCCCATGGTCCTAATAAGCACTTCTGTAGCTTCAACAAGATTCGTAGAAAGGCACTGATAAAACATTTCTTCTTCCAATCCTGTAAGAAGATTTCCTTCTCCGTCTGTTGCTGATAAAATGGCAATTGTCAAACCACGGCATAAATCATCTATCCCATCACCCGGGCGTAAGATGCAAGAATACCAAAGATCAACCCCTTCAATAACCCCTGGGTGAATGATAGTTGGTATTACTCCCGCCCGAATAAGGGAGGATTTTCCGCAACCACTTCGGCCAAAGACCATTAGGAAAGGACATCCTAGTCCAGCTTGTTTTACTAATAATTCTTTAATATCGCCTATTCCTTTCGTACGACCAAAGAATACAGGAGCATGTTCTCGATTAAACACCTCAAGACCACGAAAGGGAGATCCACTAAACCATTTCGGCGTTATCTGCATAGTCTCAGCAACGGTATTAGGAACTTGCTGTCTGAGTAACTCTCGCAAGTGAGTCTCAAGTTTCTCTTCAAATTCATCTACATTATCAAAAGAATGAGAAGCTGCTTTAAAGCCAGTGATATGATCACCAAAGAATCTTTGCCAAAAGCCTTCTAGCAACTTCCTCTGAGATTCATTTTCCTGTCGTTTGGCATCATTATAGCAATAATCTGGCAACCTCGTCTTACGATATACAAGCATTAATGGTTTGCCTGTTTCTCGTTTCAGTTTGAGAGCCGTTTCAAATTCCCATTCCGTTCCCGATAAATAAGGAGTGCCATCCGCTTTTATAAAATTACTAGGAAGCTGAGTTCCTAACCGCGTCCATAAAATACATACAAAAATATCTGTAGAAAGCAAATCCTGAGCAATTTGATTTTGGAAATGAGAATCCGCCTCTAATGGCTTATCCTCCCAAAGAATACAGTTAATCTCAAAATAATTTGCAAATTCTCCTTGCAAACGACTAATCACTCTGCTCGCCAACAATCGTTCTTGCCCTACATCCCCAGGAGAAGATAAAAAGATATTTAAAGTACGCATATAACTCCCTACTTTTAATTCAATTTTAGGCCTTATAAGTTTTTGCTAACTTGTAAGCTAACGAGCGTCCTATTATAAGGGTATAAGGCAAGATTTGAATGATTTTTATTATAATTATACGAAAGAGAGTAATTCCAAGATGCAACGGTCTTGCTAAGATTGACGTACAAACTACTCACAACATCTCGGCGGGATGATGATTGGTTTAATATTATATTTGACATCAGGTCGGTTCCTTGATAATTTCGCCAAGTGATTCCTGGCTGTACCATCAAGTTAAACCCCTTGCCGATGGGCGTATAATAGGTGAAACGGGTCGAATAAGAATCACTACTATAACTAATATCTTTCGCAGTTTCCTTAGAATATCCGAGTCCAAATTCGAAGAAAGCTCCATCTACCTTAGCATGTTTCACCCGTTCTGCGATGTTAAGCATCCATTGGTTTCCATCACGATAAGATTGCACATCATACTTTTGCGACATACCAGATGCAGATACAAATAACAATCGTTCAGGAGAAAGCTGAACTTGCAGCTGGGGTGCTAAACCAAAGCTAGTGTTGTAATTTTCAGATCCAATATCTGTTTTTCTTGCCACGATTGGTATATATAGGACCTTGTTTTCAGTCTTTGTGACTACTCCAGTGTAAATAGACCATTCATCAGAGTTAAAATCCTTTCGTTCAAAGTACTTTACCCCATTATAACCAAGACTAGTTTGCCATGCATCACCTGATGGTAAATCATGGACCATATCGATATTGACAGCTGCCAAAGCCGCACTATCGGAATTTTCACGTAAGTCTATCGTCCAACCATTATAATGCAGAACATCCTCTAGACCTGCATTAACATTACTATCATAACGATAGCCTGTACTAACCCTAATATTTACTTTTTTCTGAGCATCCAGCAAGTTAATAAATTGTCGTACATGTTCAGCAACGGTTGGTGGCGGGCTAGTACCTAGCACCCAATTAAACTCTTTCTTAGCTTCACTCATCTGACCCGCGGCAACATAAGCCTTCCCTAATTCAAGACGAACTCTAGGGAGGCTAGCATCTTTTTCCAAAATTTTCTTATAATGTTTAATGGCAGATTTTGGGTTTTTTAATTGATAGGCACATTGACCTAATAGGAAATTAACATCATCGTCATTCGAGTAATACTTATAACTTTCCATAAGTAAGTTATAAGCTCCTGAAAAATCTTTGTCGTCCATCAATCTAACAGCCTGCGTACATACTTCTGCGGCCTCTTCTTGGTAAGTTCCTACTTCCTCCGTTAGCGGTGCCGCTTGCACATTAGCAATTGTATCTACGCTTATCATCATACAGATTATTATGGCCACCCCTAAAACTCTCGTTCTATTTTTCCCCACTATTTTCCCCCTCGTTATAGTTCCACATCCAATGAAAGATTATTTTCAATATAAGTAGCACATTATTAAAAAAAAATGACTAAAAACACCATTAAAAATTTAACGGCATTTTCGGTCATATGATAGCTAGTTATTATTCTACCGCTATTTATTCTACCGTTATATTCTGTTTTAAACGAAGTACCACTATGATTTAGAATGAAATGTCTTAGGACACAAAGCAGTCAATGCAAGCTTGCTACTTCATTTTCCATAGTACTATTTTTATTCTACTTCTGTCCATTATAAGAGGACTTTCTATATGTGTCAATATTGGATGTAATTTTACTACATTTTGTAGAATTATGTCATCCTTATGTCTAGCCCATTACGTTATACATTCATAGCGTGTTCATATAGTTTTACAGCTTCATTAGTTCCTGGAATAATAATTTCACATTGTTTTCCATCATAGCAATATGCTCCCGCAAAGGATATTTGTCCATTATGGATTGTTATTTTCGGCTCAAAAGTTGCTTGGTATTGCAATAATTCAATGGTTACTTTACGGCCCGCGAAAGACTTCATTACATATATTTCACCCGTTGGAGTTTTTCCCATTAACTTATTGATACATTCTTCATATGTTGTCATTTTATCATCCTTTTA
>JAPUES010000121.1 GCA_027492445.1 Sporomusaceae bacterium
CAGCTTGTGAAAATGTCCAAGCGGACAGGACAAAGTGTAACTTTAAGTGAGTTAATTGAAGAAGTTGGCACGGATGCCGCTCGATTCTTCTTTATTATGCGTTCTCTTGACAGTCAATTGGATTTTGATCTTGATCTAGCAAAAAAGCGGTCTAGTGAAAATCCAGTCTATTATATACAATATGCCCATGCCCGCATTGCGAGCATTTTCCGCCAACTTGCTGAGAATGGTATTACCCTTGGTGATATTGATAATACTAACTTAAGTCTCCTAACCAGTGATTATGAGACCGAGTTAATTAGAACACTAGGTGAATACCAAGAGGAAGTTAGTAGGGCTGCAAAAGAAAGAGCACCTCATTACATTACTTGTTATGTTCATGACCTAGCAGGATTGTTCCATAGCTTTTATAACCATTGTCATATTAATGGTGTTGATCCTGAGTTACAACAAGCACGTATGGCCTTAGTTAAGGCGGTGCAAACCACCATTCGCCATGCTCTCACTATCCTAGGAATTAGTGCACCAGAAAAAATGTAAAGAAAACCAGATTATTATTGTATAAAAAAAGGGAATTTCTTGGTGGATGGTGAATGTTACCAGCAAAAGTGACCTTATTAAATTTTAGGTGTGGAGGATTTTAGTTATATGACAGAAATGATAAAACAAGTTTCCGATGTGGAACTTGCATATAAAATTTTACAAAAAACAAATAAGTCTATGTATTTTAGAGATTTAATTACAGAAGTATTAGAACTTAAGGGCCGAAG
The DNA here is from genome assembly GCA_027492445.1 of Sporomusaceae bacterium. GTDB lineage: Bacteria > Bacillota > Negativicutes > DSM-13327 > DSM-13327 > CTSoil-075. The sequence goes on from JAPUES010000121.1 coordinate 771, forward strand.
AATTCATTCCTTGGCCCATGCCATATCGGAAGTGCATACACAAATAAATATGGATAGCCGCTTTGTGCATATGGGCAAAGGTATGTGGGGACTTGTAGAATGGTCACCCCAACAACTTAGTGGACGTTTTGCTGTGGAAAAAGATGAGACGGTAAAAACATCTTCCACAGTGAGAAGACAAAAGCTTTTTGAAGAAATACAGCAAGAGTATGTGGCAGCAAATGCAGAGGCTGGCGAGCGAGAATAATTACTTGACACTCCTCGACACTAAAGTATAAAATAATTGGCGTAATTGAACTATATAAGCATTGCATTGTGAAAGGCATTTTAGGAGGAAATAATACTATGGCAAAATATATTTTCGTTACTGGGGGCGTTGTATCTTCCCTTGGTAAAGGAATTACCGCTGCTTCCCTAGGGCGGTTACTTAAAAATCGTGGACTCAAAGTAACAATACAAAAATTTGATCCGTATATCAATATTGATCCTGGTACTATGAGTCCTTATCAGCATGGCGAGGTTTTCGTTACGGAAGATGGAGCGGAAACGGATTTGGATTTAGGACATTATGAAAGATTCATTGACATAAACTTAAGCAAAGGTTCCAATGTAACAGCAGGTAAAATATACTTGTCTGTAATCAATAAGGAACGCAAAGGCGATTACTTAGGGGGGACTGTTCAGGTCATTCCCCATATTACCAATGAAATTAAAGAACGCATTTACCGTGTAGGAAAAGAAGATAGTGCAGATGTTGTCATTACTGAGATTGGCGGTACCGTGGGCGATATTGAAAGCTTGCCTTTTTTAGAAGCCATTCGTCAAGTCAAAAAAGAAGTAGGTAGAGATGGTGTTCTTTATCTTCATGTAACACTGCTTCCTTATATTACTGCGGCAGGGGAACTTAAAACCAAGCCCACTCAGCATAGCGTAAAAGAACTTAGAGGTATTGGTATTACTCCTGATATTATCGTTTGTCGTACGGAACATGATATTTCTCCTGAAATGCGCGATAAATTAGCGCTTTTCTGTGATATTGATGCTAATGCCGTCATTCAAAATAAAACCGTAGCCAGTATTTACGAAGTGCCTTTAATGCTCCAGGAACAAAACCTTGATCGTATTGTACTGGAAAAACTCAATATTAATGCTGGTGAAGCAGATATGAAAGAATGGAATATCATGCTTGATAAAATCATTAATCCTTCAAAAAGCGTGACCATTGCAATTGTGGGTAAGTATGTAGCACTGCCAGATGCTTATTTGAGTGTATCAGAGTCATTAAAGCATGCTGGTATTGCCAATGATACGGCTATCCAAATTAAGTGGGTTGATGCAGAAGAAATAGAAGGCGCGGATGTAGATCTACCTACGTGTTTTGGTGATGTTGATGGAATTTTAGTACCTGGTGGCTTCGGTGATCGGGGCGTAGAAGGTAAGATAAAAGCCATTCAATATGCTCGCGAAAATAAAGTACCATTCTTTGGTTTATGCTTGGGTATGCAATGTGCGGTTATCGAATTTGCTCGCAACGTATGCAAATTAAAAGGAGCACACAGTACAGAATTTAATGAAGAAACGCCTCATCCAGTCATTGATCTTATGCTAGAACAAGTAGCAGTAGAAGATAAGGGCGGTACTATGCGCCTTGGTGTATATCCTTGTAAAGTACCTGAGGGAACATTAACTTACAAGGCATATCAAGACGAAATTATTTATGAACGTCATCGCCATCGCTGGGAATTTAATAACGCTTATCGGGAGCAATTGACGGAAGCTGGCTTGGTCATTGGCGGAACGTTGCCTAAGGGTAGCTTGGTTGAAATTGTGGAAATACAAGATCATCCTTGGTTCCTCGCGACTCAATTTCATCCTGAATTTAAATCGCGTCCAACAAATCCCCATCCCCTCTTCAGAGACTTTGTAAAAGCCGCTCTGAATAATAAATAATAAAAAGCAACTGTTGGACTCTTTCCGGCAGTTGCTTTTTCCTTAATCTAAAAATAATATTTTTTCTAGAAAGGAGTGTACATATGTATAAAAAATCAGTTATTATCCTTATTTGTATTTTCATTCTCATTTCTCTTGGAGGGCTCGCATTTCGAGGTAATAAACAAGCACCGAAGCAAGGTGAAAAGATTGCTGTTATCTATGTGGAAGGTGTTATTATGGGCGGACGTGGCCAAGGCAATGTCTTTGTAGAACAGGGTGGTACGGATCAAATCATTAAACAACTACATGAGGCACGAGATGATAGGTCGGTAAAGGCTGTCGTTTTGAGAGTCAACAGCCCAGGAGGCAGTGCTGCTGCTTCCCAGGAGGTTGGAGAAGAAATAAAAAAACTGCGCAGTGCGGGTAAAATTGTAGTCACTTCTATGGGGGATGTAGCGGCATCTGGCGGTTATTGGTTGGCAGCTTGTACGGATAAAATTTATGCGAATTCTACAACTATGACAGGTAGCATTGGGGTATATGTACCTTACGCTAATTGGGAAGAACTGTATAAAAAAATTGGTATTTATCAAGAAAAAATCAAAAGTGGAGAACATAAAGATATTTTGTCGCCAGAACGTGCCATGACGAGTGAGGAACGAGCGATTATTCAAGTGATGGTAGACGATATTTACAATCAATTTGTTCTAGTGGTGGCCGAAGGCCGTAAAATGGATATAGAACAAGTACGCAAACTTGCTGATGGGCGGATTTATACAGGCAATCAAGCCAAACAATTAGGATTAGTGGATGAACTTGGCAATATGTATGACGCCATTGATGGCGCAGCCGCCTTGGCTGATATAAAAGGAAAACCAGAAATTAAAGAATATGGCAAACAATCTCCTTGGAATATGATTTTTGGCGCAAATGAGGAGGTTAGTTCTTTACTGGAAAAAGTATTGTTCAATCAGGCTAAAAATGCCCTGAATAGTAGTGGATCTATGGGGATAACGCCTGAAAAATGGCAGGTGAAGTAAATGGGCGGGTTATATGAAATATTGTACGATATACTCTTTCAGCCTAAAATAGCAATGGAAAATATTAGAGAAGAAAAAAGGGTGGGGCAAGCCTTCCTTGTGTTTCTTCCTTGTATGATTTTACCAATTTGGACTTTCATTACGGCCTTTCATGCTGCGGACATGGGAAAAATGATGAATATGATGCTGGCTTTAGAGGTCCTTGGGGGGCTGGTAATTTGGATTTTAGGAGCTACAATCTGGAACCTAATTGCCGAACTGTTTGGTGGTCGAGGCAGCGCTGCTTCTTTATTTACGGCTTTAGGTTTCATCCATATTGTTCGCCTTGCCATTATACCGCTCTGGGCACTAGTCGCCCTGATGCCAGAAGATAGTAGAACTTTCCTTACGGTGGTATCCATGCTGACGGTAATAGCCTGGGCATTTTATTTAGACTTTGTAGCCATCAAAGAGGTGCATCAGTTGTCAGCTGCAAAAACAGTACTGGTCATGATTACGCCCTTGTTATGTTTAGGCTTACTATGTATCATTGCAGTTATTTTTATTGGTAGTTCTCTTATGCATATGTCCATCTAGTATGAAACATAATGAGGGAGCATTGGTAACCCTAATTTAATCTTTATTACTTTTATTAAAGAAAGGGTCAGAGAACATGAGACAGAAAGCAATGCTATTTCTATTATTCGTGACATTGATGCTGAGTGGGTGTAATGCTCACCATCCCATACAAAAAGCAGGTTTAGTTCTTGCTACTGATGATAAAGAGCAATGGGATGTAAAGGATAAACTACTCGTACAAGGGGAAGGTAATTCCCACCAAGTTGTATCCCAAAACCAAGGGAATACTATGCTAGAATTAGTGGCAGGCCCCCAAGGACAACTGGAATATTTTTTAGAAGAACAGGCGGATGTAATGGCCTTTGGAGAAGTGCGATTGCAGTTTTTATCTACGCAAGGTACAGGTATCATTACTTTGAGCGCCCTTGATAAACAAAACCAGGTGATTGGAGAAAGAGGTTTTGTTTATACGGGCGCGCTGCCCCAGCCAAGCACAAAAAGTAAATGGGAAGATGTAAGATTTAGTACCAACTTCCAAGGAGATTGGATTGCAAAGAATTATGACTTTTCGAAAATGCTAGGGATAGTATTGGAAGATGCTTCTTTGTCCGTAGCAAAATATCGCTTAAGTGTAAAAGTGGGACAAGGCCAGCACGTCCTTATTAGTAAATTTGCAGTTGGCAATGAGCCAGCAAAGGCAATCGTTTTTAAGCCAGATACTCTTAGCTATACGGTTAATCAGGGTGATTGGGTAACCATTGCAGGTAATGCGGAAAATAAAAGTCAGCAAGCCATTAATACGGTAGAAATTAAATTCCTAGAACCTTATGGCTATGGGTTAATTGCAGAAAATGTAGTTCAAACTATTGAAGGGCTAGCGCCAGGGGAAAAACGGCACATCAGTTTTCGGGTGCAGGCCAATCGGCCGGATGCTGTGAATTTAAATAAACCTTGGCTTGCTAAGTTTGCAGTCAATGGTGTGGAAATAGAGCAGCAAATACAAGTAAAGATAGCGGATAAAAGACCGGGCAAAGTGTTCTATGTAATGACGGAGGATCTTGAACCCATTGATGGGGCAGGATATGCTACGCCTTGGGGTAATTCTAATAGCTGGCTAGATCCTCAAGAATTCTTAGGACAAATGGTTTATAAAGCCGAAGCTTTAAATCAAATTGCTGACAAGCACGGTGCAAAATGGACCCACTATATTGCTTGGCCTGCTGTAAAGGCTGGGGAGTGGGCTGGAGAGCAATCAGCAACAAAAGAGTGGCCGAAGGTAATCGCAGCCATTGAAGACTCAGTAAAAAAAGAGGCTAAGAAGGGGCATGAATATGGAATTCATTTGCATTCTGACTATGATCCCTATTTGCCTGGCAATGTCTTGTCTTACAATGCAGCAACGGATGGTATCTGGGCCAATCATTTGAAACATGGTTGGGCACATTCTGTAAATGTTGAAGGTGATTTTAATAATCATGCTAGTCGTACGGGGATGCTCTACCGTTACCAACGCATTTTAGATGCTTTATCTAGCGGCTCAGAACAGGGGCAATTATTAAGTGCGAGAGTCGGATCCTTTGATTTTGGCAGTGGTACGGCTGATGAGGCTATGAGTACTAACGTATATAAAAAAGTTGGTTTATGGGGTTCAAGTGATGCGAATGGCAATAATGGCGGTGCTGTAACGACAAGTGATTATGGACATGAAATTTATTTTGCTGCAGCCGATGATATTAATGCACCAGCTGTGGATATTGCCCAACTAGGAGTGGTAGAGTTTCGTCCTACGCCTCGGCAATCTATTGGGTATGATAATCAAAGCGCATTGACGATGAATGCTAAAACCGATCAGGGAATGGCCTTCTTTACGGAAAAAGATGCTACTGTACAGCCAGGAATACATGCTATTATTGGTTTTACCCATGCCATGTTTGTGATGGGGCAAGGCGATTGGCAAAGTACAGAAGGTGGCCAATTCCAGGTCATTGATGACCATTTATCCTACGTTAAGGACAAATATGTTAAAAATGGATTATTGTCCTTTGCTACAGCGAGTGAGTTAGTAGAATCCTATTTGGATTATTATACCCCCCAGTTACTTGCCGTATACGGTAAACGTCTATCTGATCGATGGGGTGTATCCGAATATGAGATTCGTATTTTAGGCAAGGATATCATTATAAATCCTGCTCATACTCATCTCGTAAAGGTCAAATACCCACTATATTTAAGGGATAAGGCTTATCGCATTAGTGTACTAAAAAATGGAGAACCTCTTTATAGCACATGGGGCTTACCTACCCCTTTTAATGATATTGAGTTTATGGTGGATGATAAAGAGGCAGTATATACGTTGAAAATATACCATAATGAATTCTTATCTAAGCTAATGACGAAGTTATATGCAGTAAAAACTAAACTATTTAAAAATATTTAAAAAAATCCTTATTTGCCACAAAATAGGAGGATATTTTTATTATTGTGCGAATAAACATAAATATAAGGCAAATAAGGAGATGCAAACAATGTCTAATAATAATAATAATTATACAGTATTGATTGTTGATGATCAGCCGGGCATTCGAAGATTGCTGATGGAAGTACTAACAGAAGAAGGATATACAGTGTATACGGCTGCCAATGGGTATGAAGGCATTCAAAAAGCAAAAGATTTAAAACCTAATTTGATTTTAATGGATATGAAGATGCCAGGCATGGATGGCATTGAAACGCTGCAAGAACTCAAACATCTAAATCAAGCAGATAAAGTCATTATGATGACGGCCTATGGGGAATTAGGTTTAGTGCAAGTAGCCCAAGAACTAGGTGCCTATGCATATGTTACCAAACCCTTTGATATTATTGATTTGTGCACAATGATTAGTCAAGCTATCCTTGCCAATCAGGCTGATCGCGAACTGAAAATTGGCTAAACGCAGGGCGAAAAAAAATAGGTAACCTTTTAATAAAGAACCCTTTTACAATGTCCAATAGGCAGGAACTTTTCCGTTGTTTGGCGAAGAGAACAACGAAAGGAGGGATGTATATGGTCATTAACACTGTTTCCACACTAGCGTTATATTGTTCCCGTTGCGGCAAGATACACATGCACAATATTTCTCGATTTAATTTTAAAAGTAATGAGCAACGAAAACTTTTATGCAGTTGTGGTCAAATACAAGCCACTATTACTAGTATTGGCGAACGTCAGTGTTTACTTGACATCCCTTGTGTGTTGTGCCAAACAAATCATGTTGTTTGCCTTGATAGCAAACGGTTATGGTATGCGAATATAGATAAAATATATTGTGTTCAGGAACACTTTGAACTGGGCTTTGTCGGGGCTAGGCATATTATTGCAGAAACCGTTAATAAGTATAAAGTTGAGTTTGAAAAGTTAGCACTTGATATGGATATTGATGAATGTGATGATTATGTTCAAAATCCTCAAGTGATGCTAGAAACATTGAATAAAATACATGACATGGCGGAACGGGATTGCTTACATTGCCGTTGTGGAAGCTGCGCCATTGGAGCAGAAGTATTGCCAGATGGCATTGAATTAGAATGTGCCCAATGTGGTGGACAGCTATTTATTCCAACACGCAATGAGCAAGACTTGACCTATGTAGAAGCATTAGAAGAATTAGAAATTATTTCTCTTCGTCGTTCGCGCCATAAACACTAAACAAATTGCCTTGGGCTGACTTGTTACTAAGGTAATAATTCAGCTCTTTTCCATATTTACAATTAAAAGGAATATAAAAACATTTCAGTTGCATAAAAAAAAGAACCTAGGAGTATACTATATATTACTTCTAGGTTTTTTCTTTCCACTTCATAGTTCAACTGGAGGTGATGCAGTGAAGTTTATCATGATAAGACAAAACCCTAAGTTTTTAAGGGTACTAATTCCTGTGGTGACCTTAAGTTTACTAGCACTAGGCATCGGAATAATGCCACAGGCTATAAGGGGAAACCAGGAAAATATGCCAGAACCAGTTCCGCAAATCCCTATTACAGCAAGCAATGAAAGAACAACTAGTAAAATACATAAGGTAAGCCAAGGTGAAACCATTGAGTCTATTGCCAAAGAATATAATATTGATATGGAGACCTTGCGGGGAGCCAATGCCAATTTAGGTGAAGAACTTCGCCAAGGAGAACAAGTAGTCATTTTACCAAGTAACGGAGTGCTACATATTACCGATATGGGGGATACCCTGTGGCGCATTGCTAATCTTTACGGCATTAACGTCGGGGTAATTATGAAAGCCAATGGTAAGGTGAATGAGGATCTTTATATTGGTGAAAAAATATTTATTCCTGGTGGCATAAAGCCTAAGCAAAGGGAAATAGCTCGTACGGATGTTCCAGTATCACGAAATCTGAGCGAACGTTTTGTTTGGCCAACAAGTGGCGAATTAACTTCAAATTTTGGTTATCGCTGGGGAAGATTACATGAAGGAATAGATCTTGCTAACGAAGTAGGTACAACTATAAGAGCCGCACGGAGTGGACGTGTAACTTATGCTGGTTGGTACGAGGGTTATGGCTATGTCGTGCTTCTTGAACATGATCAAGGATATACGACGCGGTACGGACACTTACATAGCTATTTTGTGACAAAGGGTCAATATGTTAAGGGCGGTCAAGTAATAGCCTCTATGGGCAATACGGGAAATTCAACAGGACCACATTTGCATTTTGAAGTACGCAAAAATAATGTACCAATCAATCCCTATACAGTATTACCGTAAAGAGAAAGCAGTCTTTATCAAGACTGCTTTCTCTTTACGTATAGTTAGGGTGTAAAAGGGGAATGCTATGTTTATCATTTCGTACATAAAGGTGCTGCTATGGCTTATATAATTGGCTGTTTAATGGCTGGACTTAGTTTTTCCCTCAACAAGTTCTTACTAAAATACATTGGATTGAAAATTGTTATTAGCTATAGTCCTATCTTAGAGGAATTATCTAAAAGCATTTGTTCCTATTACTTAGCAGCGGATATTTTGGTTACCCACATTACATTTGGTGTCTTAGAAGCTATCTATGATTGGTATCAAAGTAGCACCTCTCGTGGCGGGATAGCAGCTTTTTTCAGTATAATTGGTCATACTTTATTTGGAGGACTAACAATAGTTTTTTTAAATCTCAGCGGCAACATTTTTTTTGGAATTTTTGCAGCAAGTTGTGCGCACTTGCTTTGGAATATTACATTGATTCGTTTAGGGAATTAAACCAATCTACAAGGGTCAGTAGAAAGGGATTTCATTATTTTGAGGAGGCAAAGAACCTATGAAAATATATTATAATTGTGAATACTGTGGGGAAGCAATTGATATGATTGAAATGGATCAAATTGATGAGATTAAGCTAGGATTTGATTGCTTGACTGCTGAAGAACGTCAAGATATAATAAAAACAGATTTAAAGGGGAATGTTATGTATGTATCTTCCTTGTGTGATGAATGTATAGCTTCATTAGGATTAGCTGATGAAGGTGAGAGTGGACAAGGGAAAAATTATTTGCATTAGACAATATTTGCAATTACTGATGTATAGAGAATATACTAGGGCTTTAGCAATCGCTAAAGCCCCTTTTGGCTGTTATTATTAGCATAGTTTATAGCCTGCTTGCATAAGAAAAACTATAGTAAAAGCTACTCAGAGCTACAAGGTATTATTACAAAGTGCTTCCGTGCTTTACATATAAAATGAGGTGTCTATGAAAAAAATATTTGACATTATGAAAATAGAACAAGGATTTAAACGGGCAATCACTGCCTATGGACAGAACAACGGACATAGCCAAGTGTATGGCGTGACAGGTGTACAAAAAAGTGCATTGCTTGCGGCGGCTTATCAATCGGGGCCAAAACCCATCGTAATTATTACAAATAACTATGAATCAGTAGAATATTTAAGAATGGACCTGTTAACACTAATTCCTGACGCAGTGATATTAGAACTACCAGTTTTGGACATTGTTACCTTTACCGCCGCCGCCAAAGGCGTTGAATTAGCAGCTCGGCAGATGGATGTGCTTGGGAGAATGGTTCGGGGCGAAAAGGTGATTATTTTAGCTACCGCTGAAGCCGCGATACAAAAGGTATTGCCTAAGGAAGATTTTGAAAATAGTCGCATTACCATTAAGAGTGGTACTGAGACAGTACGTGAAAAATTAATAGACTCCTTAGTGAAGTTCGGTTATGAGCGAGTTGACCAGGTAGAAGGACTAGGGCAATTTAGTGCAAGGGGCGGCATTGTTGATATTTTCCCCATTACTATGAAAGTACCCATACGCTTAGAATTATATGGTGATGAAGTGGATTCTTTGCGGGAATTTGACATTATCACCCAGCGTTCCATAGGCAGTATAGAAGAAGTCGATATATTGGCCCTTGCCGAAGTGGCTTCTAGCAACAAACGTGCTGTGTTTTTATCTTATTTAGTGGAAACAGGGATCATTATCTTTGATGAGGCTGCACGGATTCGAGAACAAATTGGAAAATTAATAAAAGAAAATCCAGAAATAAAAAAGAGTGTATTTACTTGGAACGACTTAGTAACAGCTGCAAAAAGTAATAATGTGCTGTACTTATCATTAATGCTGCAAAAGATTCCCCAGATTGAGCCTGAGGAAATTATCAGCATTACAGCGAAAGGGGTTGCGCCCTTTCATGGACAAATGGATGTAATGATTGCTGAACTTAAGAATTGGCAAGAACGTCAGATTTATGGTGTTATCTTTATGTCAAGTCGGGAAAAGGCCATGTCTATGCAGCATAACTTACTGGAAGAAGGTATTCACGCTGTTTTTGCTGAGGAATTACAAGCTATAACACCTGGTACCGTTCTCATAACCATCGGTGCCTTATCCTCAGGGTTTGAATTACCTCATGCTCATTTGATGGTAATGACGGAAAAAGATATTCTAGGTCGTCAAAAGAAAAAGCCGCGTCCGCGAGTGGCAAAGGGTCAGCAGATTTCTTATTTTCGTGATATTAAAATTGGCGATTATGTAGTGCATATTAATCATGGGATCGGTAAATATGTGGGTGTAGAAACCTTAGTTGTTGGTAATGTTCACAAAGATTATTTGCATATTCGCTATGCTGGTGAAGATAAACTATATGTTCCCACAGATCAAGTACAATTATTGCAAAAATATATTGGTTCAGAAGGGGATGCTCCTCGCCTTAGTAAAATGGGTGGTAGTGAATGGATCAAAGCAAAGGGTAAAGCTGAAAAAGCGGTAGCGGATATGGCGAAAGAATTACTAGACATATATGCTCAGCGGCAAATTGCAACTGGCTTTGCTTTTGATGCCGACACTCCTTGGCAAAAAGAATTTGAAGATGCATTTCCTTTTGAAGAAACACCGGATCAGCTTGTTGCCATTGAGGAAATTAAGGCCGATATGGAAAAGCTAAGACCGATGGATCGACTACTATGTGGTGATGTAGGCTTTGGTAAAACGGAAGTCGCCATTCGAGCAGCCTTTAAAGCGGTAATGAGTGGTAAGCAAGTTGCAGTATTAGTCCCCACTACAGTACTGGCTCAGCAACATTATCAGACTTTTAGTGCTAGATTTTTAAACACAGGATTAGTAGTGGATGTGATTAGTCGTTTTCGAAGTGCCAAGGAACAAAAAAATACGGTCGAGGGGCTAGCTAGTGGCCGCGTTGATGTGCTAATTGGCACACATCGGATTTTACAGTCTGATGTGACCTTTAAGAATATTGGGCTTCTTATTGTAGATGAAGAGCAGCGCTTTGGTGTAAAACAAAAAGAAAAATTAAAGCATTGGTGTGCTGATATTGACATCCTGACATTAAGTGCGACACCTATTCCACGAACGTTACATATGTCCCTTGTAGGTGCACGAGATATGAGTATTATCGAAACCCCTCCTGAAGAACGCTTTCCCGTACAAAGTTATGTTGTGGAATATGATGAAGAAATTATTCGTGATGCCATTAAACGGGAACTAAAACGAGGCGGACAGGTATATTTTGTTTATAATAGGGTGCAGACAATCGATAAAATGTATCGTCGCTTATCAGAAATGCTGCCTGATGCAAAGATCAGAGTTGCCCATGGTCAAATGCCAGAAGAACTGCTAGAACGGGCAATGCTTGATTTTTATGAAGGACAGGATGATGTACTCTTATGTACCAGCATTATTGAAAATGGACTTGATGTACCGAATGCCAATACCATTATTGTATATGATGCAGATCGCTTTGGGTTATCCCAGTTGTATCAAATGCGAGGGCGGGTAGGTCGTTCCCATCGTATGGCATTTGCTTACTTTACCTATCGACCCGATAAAGTATTGACGGAAATAGCAGAAAAACGCCTGCAAGCTATTAAGGAATTTGCAGAGCTTGGAGCAGGTTTTAAGATTGCGATGCGGGATTTAGAAATTCGCGGCGCAGGTAATATTTTAGGTTCCCAACAACATGGGAATATTGTTAGTGTAGGGTTTGAAATGTATTGCCGTTTACTCGATGAAGCGGTACAACATTTAAAAACGGGTCAACCAGTAGAAGTCGCGATAGAACCTGTTTTAGAATTTAATATTGAGGCTTATATTAGTGGCGACTATATTGATGATGCCATGCATAAAATTGAAATATATCAACGTATTGCTGCGAGCAGAAATGAAGAACATATTGCCGATTTATTAGATGAATTAATTGATCGCTTTGGTGAACCGCCTCAATGTGTAATGAATTTATTAGAAGTTGTCAAAATCAAAAACTTAGCTCGTAGCATTGGTATTCGTTCGGTCATTCAGCATCCTAATTATGTAGAAGTGCTATTCACAGATCGGCCTAACGTGGAACTGAATCGAGTTATGGCACTGAAAGAAGCCTTTCCTGCCAGGGTTACTATTTATCCTGAAGGCATTCGACTCAAAACAGTACAAATAAACAATCACGCACTGTTGCCATGGCTGGTAAAAGTGTTTGCGACCCTTGTATAACAAAACTTTTAAAGGTAAAAAAATAATGAAATATATTCCTTGCAAATGGCAAATTTATGTGAATAAAAATGTTAGGTCAGATGTATACTATCACTGAAATCAGATGTAAAAAACTGTAGAAAAAGGAGGGCTACTGGTGAAAGCGACTGGAATTGTAAGAAGAATTGATGATTTAGGTAGAATTGTAATACCCAAAGAAATTCGGCGAACACTCAGGATTCGCGAAGGTGATCCATTAGAAATATATGTCGACCGTGAGGGAGAAGTTATTTTGAAAAAATATTCTCCTGTGAGCGAGCTAGGTGATTTCGCAAAGGAATATGCGGACTCCCTATATGAGGCGATTGGACATATCATTTTAATTGCAGACCGAGATAATATAGTTGCTGTAGCTGGCTCATCAAAGAAAGAATTTTTGAATAAACCTTTGGGTAAAGTTGTGGAAAAAGTAATGGAAGATCGCAAAGCAATTTTACTCAATAACCTGGAAGAAGGTAAGGGTTGTAAGGGTTGTATTATTGATGGTGATGATGAAGAAGAATTGTGTAAATTTACATCGGAAGTAATGGCTCCGATTATGGTTGAAGGTTCTGCGATTGGTGCGGTGATTATCTGTTCAAAGCAACCAGGACTGCAAATGGGTGAAATGGAAGTTAAGTTAGCCGAGACGGCAGCAGGGTTTCTTGCCAAGCAGATGCTCCCTTAGTAAGGTACTTTAAATGAAAAGTAGCGAACTGCAGTTCGCTACTTTTCTAATTACAGTTTTTAAACACACAACCCTAATTTAAAAATGTTGCCTGCCCCTTGCATAATGCAAGTGGTTTTTTAAAACAATCTCTAGCTGATAAGAATGGGGAATGTTGTGGAAAGGAAGGACGCGAGGTGAGTAAAGATACATTTTTGAAGGGGGCACTTATTTTAACTTTTGCTGGTATTATTGTGAAAGTTATTGGTTCCGTCAATCGAATTTTATTGTCTCGTTTGCTTGGTGGTGAGGGAATTGGCCTCTATCAGATGGCTTATCCTATTTATCTATTAGCACTAAGTGTCTCATCCGCTGGTATTCCCGTTGCCATTTCCATTATTGTTGCTGAAAAAATAGCCATATCCGATTATTATGGTGCCAATCGAGTGTTTCGCATTTCATTAAAGCTACTTGGTATAACCGGAATTATATTCACCTTTTTATTATATTTTGGTGCAGGGTGGCTTATTGAAGAACACTTTGTGCGAGATGCCAGGGCTTATTATGCTATTGTTGCTTTAGCGCCAGCTATATTTTTTGTGACCGTACTATCTAGCTATCGCGGTTATTTTCAAGGGTTGCAAATGATGACACCAACAGCAGTATCACAAATTTTTGAGCAGTTGCTGCGCGTCATTACCATGATTGTTTTAGCCTATTACTTATTGCCCTTAGGACTTGAATATGCAGCGGCTGGTGCTAGCTTTGGTGCAGTGCCGGGAGCAGTAGTGGGCCTTTTGGTACTGATTTATTTTTATTATCAGAATCGTGTGGATTTAAAGATGAAAATAAGTACTCAGTCTACTACTCGGCAAGAGCCTAGTTTGAAAATTATATCTCGTATTGTAAAATTGGCTTTGCCAGTATCCTTAGCTAATATTATGCTGCCGGTGGTAGCGAGCATTGACCTATTTATTGTTCCAGCGCGCTTAGAAGCTGCAGGCTATACAGTGACGCAAGCGACAGAACTTTTTGGTTATTTGACGGGCATGGCAATTGCCCTCATCAATTTACCCACAATTTTAACAGCTTCCTTAGCGGCTAGCTTAGTGCCAGCGGTGTCTGAAGCCTTTACCTTGAAAAATCAGCAACAGATTTACCAACGTACTTCGATAGCAATGCGAATTGCTAATTTGATTACCATACCAAGCTTTGTGGGGATGTATCTATTAGCAATGCCGATTTCTCAAATGTTATATGGCACTCCGAATGCTGGTACGCCGATTGCTATTTTATCCATAGGCATTGTACTACTAGGGATACATCAAGTTAGTACCGGGGTATTGCAGGGACTCGGACATACTACGATTCCTTTGTTCAATATGATTGTTGCAGCCGTGGTCAAAATCCTTATGAGCTGGACCTTGACGGCAGTTCCATCTCTTGGTATCCAAGGCGCAGCTTGGGCAACAAACGCTGATTTTGGTGTTGCGGCGTTCTTAAATATGTATTTTGTCTATCGTTATGTAGGATTTACTATTCATATAAAAGATACCGGGAAAAGTATTGTGGCTGCTATTGTAATGGGT
>JAPUES010000122.1 GCA_027492445.1 Sporomusaceae bacterium
TATCACTTTTTCCAAATTCGTTCATATTATCTCTCTTTCCCGCTCAGCGCAGTCGATAGTTTAGTTTCTATCTCTATTATAGCTTATTTATATCTCAATGTTAACTAAGATGCCCACACCCGTATAGTTATTGCCATTTAGTGAAAAGCTATAGAGGGTAACACTATGTAAGGAGGCAACTATTATGACAACAGAGGAAAAGAAGGAAAATGTGAGCAATCAGCAAGCAACCGAAGAAACAACTATGGGCAATGAAACAAATAGCGGAGGGAGTAAGGAAAACAGTTTAGGAACTAGCGATGATACCCTTTATGATAATATGATTTTCCCTAGCTAAAAAAACGCTACGCATCCTTTCTTTGTAAAGCCCAAGGGACGGGTTCATGTTATTATA
This sequence comes from Sporomusaceae bacterium, assembly GCA_027492445.1. Taxonomy (GTDB): domain Bacteria; phylum Bacillota; class Negativicutes; order DSM-13327; family DSM-13327; genus CTSoil-075. The sequence goes on from JAPUES010000122.1 coordinate 395, forward strand.
AGCGGAAGTCAAATGCTAATGGTGGAGCGTTAATAACATGAACCTGGCGCGCTCAAAAAGAAATAAGACATTCTCTAAACTTATACTTTTCTATATAGTAAAAAAACGTTTAAAGGTTGTTGTCCTAATAAGGCAACAACCTTTAAACGTTCTATAAATCAATTGTTATTTTTTTAATTTCTAGTAGTTTTTCCCTTGCAGCTTCTTCCCCGCGCGCTATACATAATAAAGCTTGTTTCATATGTTTATAATTAATATTATAAGTATCTGGTCGAATAATAACATCTGCATATTGCTCTGCTTTCAGTAGTGTTACTTCCCTACTCATAATTTCAATGCACTGCATTAAAATTTCTCCTACGCTTTTTATATCATAGTTAGCCTGGCCATCATAGCCTAAATCAACGCCTATTACGATATCAGCTCCCATATGACGCAAAATATCCGTCGGCAGATTGTTTTTTACAGCACCATCCACTAAGGTCATACTTCGGTATTTCTTAGGATAAAAAATACCTGGTATGGAAATACTTGCACGTACGGCATCGGTTAAAGAAGTAGTATGATAGTAACGTGCATTTAAAATAGCGCGACTGCGCGATAAAGGACTGGTAAAAAAGATTGTATTTGCTGAATGTAAATCCACAGCCGTAATGGCTAAAGGGATTTTAGTATCTTTTACTGTACGATCTTGCCACAAATCATTTAAATATTCTTCAATTTTATCTCCTTTTATAAGACCCGTCGGAAGGACAGACCAAAATCGAAACATTCCATTATAAAGCCATTTAGCGCCATGTTTTAAGAGATCGGCTACAGTAAGGTTTAAATCAATAAAATGACTCATTTTTATTTTTCCCACCATGGTTTCCATTTGCTTAGGAGTATAGCCACAGGCATACATGGCGGCAACAATAGCGCCTGCACTAGTTCCGCTGATATAATCAATTGGAATATTATTTTCAAGCAAAACTTTTAAAACACCAATGTGAGCTGTACCGCGAATGCCTCCACCACTGAGTGCTACACCAACTTTTTGCCTATTTTTATTAAAAAATATCCCTTTACTGCCACCTGTAAGCATAAAATCACCTCACAATTCCATTACTATATGCTATGAGCATACAACTCTAAATTGTGATATTTAATAAAAAAATAATGTTAGGAGTAACGATGCTTACTCCTAACATTATATAATACATTTACACTTTATTTTCTTACTTCAACCATGGCGCCATTTGCACACATAGCAGCATTGGCTTCATCTGTATCAATATGCATTTCTAAACGGAAACTTTCATGAACTCGAATGAGTACATTTTTAAGAATCATCCCTCGTTCGCCGCTACAATACACTTCAACAATATCTCTATCCTTAACACCAAACTCTTGTGCATCCTCTGGGTTCATATGAATATGACGCCCAGCAACAATAACACCCTCAGTAATGGTAACGGTACCTTTCGGACCAACAATGGTAATGCCAGAAGAATTCTTTAGGTCACCAGAATCACGAACAGGGGGATTTAATTTTAGTTTCATAGCATCTGTAAGGGCAATTTCTACTTGGGTTTGTTTACGAATTGGCCCTAAAATACGAACATTTTTAATAGTAGCCTTTTCTGTTACTAAGTCTATCACTTCATTAGCTGCATATTGACCCTGCTGTAATAAATCTTTTTTTACGGTAAGCTGATAGCCTTCGCCATATAAAATATTTAAATCTTCTTGTGTTACATGTACATGCCTGGCTGAAATACCAATAGGAACTAACATATTTGACATAAGCATACCACTCCCTTTCAAAAATTATAACCAAAATACCTACCCATTATACCTACTGTGATGCTTAAGGTTCATGCGTATCTAGTTAATTATATCTTTGGGACTCGCCCATCTTATTTAGTAAGGCGAAAACCGCGCTTATTTGCTTCATACATAATTTGTTCTTCATCGAGAGTAGTCAGCTTTTTATTGGCAAGTAAGACTTTACCATTTACCATTACAGTATGCACATCGCTACTATTGGCAGAGTAAGTAAGTAATGACAATGGATCATGGCGAGGATACCAATGAGGAGCATGCATATTAAAGAGTGTAATATCCGCTTTCATACCTGGTGCAATCTTGCCTGTTATATCTCCAATACCTAGGGCCTGAGCACCGTAGCTTGTAGCCATTTTCACGGCTTCTTGTGCTGGAATGACTAAAGGATTTAGAGTATTTACCTTATGCAGCATAGCCGCTAAACGAAGTTCCTCTAACATATCTAAATTATTATTACTAGCAGCCCCGTCCGTACCTAGTCCCACACATAAACCGGCAGCCAGCATTTCAGGGACAGGAGCAATACCACTGGCTAATTTCATATTACTACCTGGATTATGAGCTACGCGAACCTTTGCTTCTTTCATAATTTCGATATCGGCAGCTGATACATGTACGCAATGGGCAGCAAGTACACCACAGTCTAACACACCTAAATCTTTCATTAAAGCAATAGGAGACATTCCATAGTTTTTCTTACACTCTTCTACTTCTCCAATGGTTTCCGATAAGTGAATATGAATTTCAGATCCTAAACGCTGGGCTAAGGAAACAACCTTCTTTAAATATTCCGGTGGACAAGTATAAGGAGCATGTGGCCCGAGCATCACGCGAATACGTCCTTCTGCAGTATTGTGATACTTATGAAAGAAGTCTTCACTTTCTACTAAGGCCGCAGCCGCAGTAGGAGCAACGCCAGCCATACCACGGCACAGCACAGCTCGTATACCACTTTCAGCAACAGCCTGGGCTACTTGCGGCATAAAGAAATACATATCAGAAAAGGTAGTGGTTCCCGATTTCACCATTTCAGCAATGGATAACATGGTACCCCAATATACATCATCGGCTACTAAATTACTCTCTGCTGGCCAAATTTTATTTTCTAACCAATCCATGAGCTGCATATCATCCGCATAGCTGCGAAACAGGGTCATGGCAGCATGGGTATGGGTATTAACAAATCCAGGCATTGCAAGCATATTGGTACAGTCAATCACTTCATCCGCTTTCCAGTCTGCCCCAATCTCACCAACCTGTACAATATTGGTTCCTTCCACTGCAATACTACCTTCTTGCAGAGTACCATCTGCCCTAAGGACTTGAGCATTCTTTAATAATATCTTTCCCATTATATATTCTCCCCCTCTTGCCGCTGGCGATAATAGGCCACATAAAAGTCATGCATAACTTTAACATCTTCATCACTTAACACATGAGCGCCACCGATTTGATTGGCATAAATAAAAATTTGTGCTGCTTTCTCCACAAGTTCACAGGCCAGCATACCTTCCATAAGGGACTGGCCGCAGCCAACTACACCATGGTTGGCCATTAGCACTGCATTTTTCTTGTCTAAAGCAGCTACCACATTTTCCGCCAATTGAGTCGTTCCAGGCAGAGCGTACTCTGCTACATCGATGCTACCACCTGCAAGTTGAATCAAATCTTCAATAACTGGTGGTATACTTTTGCGAGCAACAGCGCAAGCACTAGCAAAAATACTATGAGTATGAACAATCGCCTGAACATCAGAGCGAGCCTTATAAATAGCCAAATGCAAAGGTAGTTCCGAGGAGGGTTTAAAATTGCCTTCGACAACTCCCCCCTCCATGGTAACAACGGTAATATCCTCAGGCGAAAGTTCACGATAATTCTTTCCCGAAGGGGTAACTGCTATGAAATGTCCACCAGGAATGCGACAGCTAATATTTCCCCAAGTTCCAGCTACTAATCCTTTATCGAGGAGAGCACAACCGACTGCCAATATTTCCTTTTTTGCGTTTTCAGTCTCATTCAATTACCATCCACTCCTTAGCCTTGCATCAAATATTTTTTTTGTTCTGCCGTTAAGGTATCAATGCTAAGTCCCATGGCAGCTAATTTTAGTAATGCGACTTTCGTACTCACTTCTTCTGGGAAATTAAATACTTGTTTCCCCATATCTTGATGGTGTTCTAGAATATGCAGTACTGCTAACGCTTGCATTGCAAAGGATAAATCCATAATTTCCGTAGGATGTCCATCCCCTGCCGCTAAATTAACCAATCGGCCTTCTGCTAATAGGTATATTTTGCGTCCATCGTTCATAACAAATTCTTCAATATTTTTACGAACAATTTGGCGGGAAACGGATAGATCCGCTAAATCTTCTTTATTAATTTCTAAATCAAAATGACCAGCATTGGCAAGAACAGCCCCTGATTTCATTACTGCAATATGTTCACGACAAATCACATGTTTGCAGCCCGTTAAGGTTACAAAGATTTCCCCTTCTTTTGCCGCATCTTCCATGGTCATCACTCTAAAACCATCAAAGACGGCTTCAATGGCTTTAATTGGATCAACTTCGGTAATAATTACATTAGCCCCTAAGCCTTTTGCGCGCATGGCGACGCCTTTGCCACACCAGCCATAACCAGCGACTACAACCACTTTGCCAGCTACCGTAAGATTGGTAGTACGCATAATACCATCCCATGTAGACTGCCCTGTACCATAGCGATTGTCAAATAAATATTTACAATAAGCATCATTCACCGCAATCATGGGAAACTGCAATTTCCCCTCAGCTTCTAAGCCACGCAGTCTGATAACACCTGTAGTTGTTTCTTCTGAACCACCTAAAATATTTGGTAGTAGTTCGCTACGTTCACCATGTAACAAAGATACTAAATCTCCGCCATCATCGACAATAATATCTGGTTTTGTGTCGAGTGCTTTATGTAAAAAGGTTTCATATTCTTCGTCAGTTGTATTATACCAAGCAAACACTTTAACCCCTTGTTCTGCTAGCGCTGCAGCTACATCATCCTGAGTAGAGAGAGGGTTACTGCCGGTAACCGCTACATTCGCACCTGCATTTTTAAGTACCAAGGCAAGATAGGCGGTTTTAGCTTCTAAATGCATGGTTACAACAATATTTTTTCCTTGTAAAGGTTTTGTCTTTAAAAACTCGTCATTTAATACATTGAGTACGGGCATAAAGTTTTTTACCCAATTAATTTTATCATGCCCCTGTGGTGCTAATTTTATATCTCTAATAATTGATTCCATGTTATCATTCTCCCTTTATTTTTTGTTGTAATTTTAGTATTGCCTCTTTATAAGAACTACGCAGCACCCCATGCTCTGTAATAATGGCGGTAACTAACTCATGTGGGGTCACATCAAAGGCTGGATTAAACACTTTTACTCCTTCAGGAGCAGTACGCACGCTAGCAAAATGAGCTACCTCTAGCGCATCACGTTCTTCAATGGGAATGGATGAACCGCTTTCCATTGTAAAGTCAAAGGTTGATAAAGGCGCCGCTACATAAAAAGGAATATTATGTTCCTTGGCTAATACGGCAACACTGTACGTCCCAATTTTATTCGCCACATCCCCATTAAGAGTGATGCGATCAGCACCAACAATAACAGCTTGCACCATATTGTTTTTCATGACCCAACCAGCCATATTATCTGTAATAAGGGTGACTGGAATATTCTCCTGCATTAATTCCCAAGCTGTCAAGCGAGCACCTTGTAATAAAGGCCGAGTTTCATCCGCAAATACTTGTGTAATATTACCTTCTGAAAAAGCTTGTCGCACAACACCAAGAGCGGTACCAACACCAGCTGTTGCTAGAGCTCCAGCATTACAGTGTGTAAGAATGGAAATAGGCGTTTTAAATAATTCTGCACCATAATGGGCAATTTTAGAGTTCATTGCCAAATCTTCAGCAGCAATTGCAATGGCTTCTTTTTCTAATGCTAGAACAACATCTTCAAGATTATCATCTTTATCATATCGGCTAGCAACAGCCATCATTCTTTCAATGGCCCAAAATAAATTTATGGCTGTAGGCCTTGTTTGTCCTAATTCTTCAGCTACTTTCAAAAGTCCAGTGCGAAAATATTGGCTAGTAGCAAATTCCTTTGCACCAAGCACAATACCAAAAGCAGCAGCTACCCCAATCGCAGGTGCACCTCGCACCTCTAAGCGTTTAATAGCACTAGCGACTACTCGATAATCACGACATTCAATATACTCTACTGTATTTGGCAATAAGGTCTGATTTAATAATAATAAGCAATCTTCTTTCCACTGAATTGTCTCGAACAAAAACGTCACCGCCTTTTAGAATTTAAAGCCGCCGTACTCTGCTAATGCAGCTTTGCACTGGCAATCAGCACTAGTATCAATTAATTGTATCGTATTCATTAGTAATCTTTTGAGATTCTCTGTATTTTGATTCATAATCTCAATCACTTCACCATAGGTCAGTGGATTCTTCGATATGCCGGCAGCAAAATTTGTCACCATGCCAATGGCCGAATAACAGATTTCAGCTTCGCGAGCTAGTACTACCTCGGGTACATTTGTCATCCCTACTATATCACCGCCAAGCTTTGCAAACATCCCAATTTCAGCTGGGGTTTCAAAACGAGGGCCTTCCGTACAAACATAGGTACCCTTAGAATGAATACCAATCCCCATACTTTGGCCTACATGGAATAAAGTTTTCCCCATGGTAGGACAATATGGCGTCGTAAAATCCACATGGATAACACCATTATTTCCGCCTTCATAAAAGGTATTAATTCGATTCTTTGTAAAATCAATAAACTGATCCACTACTACAAAATCTCCTAATTTCATAGAGAGGTTTAAGGAGCCTACGGCCGCGGTAGCTAAAATATTCCTAACGCCAATTTTTTTCAGTGCCCAAATATTTGCCCGATATTTAATTAAATGAGGAGCAATCGAATGGCTATTGCCATGGCGTGGAATAAAAGCAATGCTTTTGCCGGCATAATCCCCAACCTTATAACTCACATTACCATAAGGGGTTAGGGTCTCAGCTTCATGTACATTTTCTAAAATACTTGGATCATAAATCCCAGTGCCACCAATAATTCCAATTTCTATCATATTATCACCTGCTAAAAGTTCTACTCTACTACCTACATATGCATATACATAAGAAGGGCATTATCTTATCTTTATATTCTACTACATTTTGTCTAAAAAAATAAGCCTTAATTCTTCTTAATGTTCTTAGAATGGACAAAAAAGAAAAAAGGCTACCAAGCCTTTGCTAAATGTAAGCATTTTACTTACAAATTGACACCCACTAACCCGCCTACTATTCCTGCTGCAGCACCTGCTACAAATTTATTCGTCAGTGTATATAGAGAACTAGTTTCTTGATGAAGCTCCATACCAAAAGCAACAGTCACTAGTACATAAATCAAACCAATTATGATACCAATAAATAATCCCTTAGAAGCAGCCTGTTTGGTGGCATAAGCACTACCAATAAAAATGCTCAGCATCGTTACCCCAACCATAATAATTTGGATATTAAAATCCACATATGTATTGTCAGTTACCATACTGATGAGGGATAAAAAGAGGGTACAAGCAAATGCAAAAATCCAACTTACCAATACTCCTTTGAAAATCAACATAGGGGTTCCAGATACCTTAGGTGGTTTCTTATTCATTCGTGTCCGCTGCTCAAAAGGTTTAGACACAATAATCCCTCCCTAATAGGTATAATTCTATTGTAACCTTATGCGGAATACGGATAAATATTCCTTTGTCATAGCTCCCAACTTTTTAATAACTGCATAAGCTGATAGTTGGTAAGATCAAAGTGAATGGGCGTAATCGAAATCTGCGATCCTTTCACAGCTTCAATATCACTATCCTCATCATTTTCATTATCGACTATATTACCACCCATCCAATAATACATACGTCCCCTTGGGTCGCTTCTACGTTCAAAACTATTTTCGTACTGCCTAATACCCAGCTTAGTAATAGCTACTCCCTTCACATCACTTGCTGCCACTGCCGGGAAATTCACATTTAAAAGTGTATTAGGGGGCAAGGAACGATTGGCAATATTTTGCACTAACTTACTGGCAAATTCAGCCGCAGGTTCAAAATTATACTGACCTCCCCCATCTAAAGAGATCGCAATAGCAGGTATTCCATGTAATGCTCCTTCAATAGCAGCACTTACCGTACCAGAGTACAATACATCAGTGCCTAAATTAGGCCCATGGTTAATACCAGATACCACAATGTCAGGAGGATTTTTCATTAATTCTTCTAAGGCAATTTTCACACAATCCGCTGGAGTGCCGCCAATGCGCCAACCGCAGATGCGAGGATTATCAAAGTAATATTCATCTACACGAATTGGACTATGTACTGTAATCGCTTGGCTGGTAGCGCTTCGCTCCACATCTGGTGCTACAACGGTAATATCTGCAATCTTCGAAAGCTCATGCCACAAAGCGCCAATACCATTTGCACCAATTCCATCATCATTTGTCAATAAAATTCGCAAAATAATCCCTCCTACTCTTATAATTGACCCATAAATTTATGAGTTTGAGGAATCACTCTTACATCACGTAGCAGCACTAAGGCTTGTTCTTGCCAAGCGAGCACTTGATCTGGGGAGACTCCACCACAATCATTAATAGGCGTAACAGGCTGAATAATGAATGGAATTTCAGGATTTATGGATGCAATGAGCTGGATAGCTTTTTGAAATTCTTCCAGCGTAGTCTTATCTGTAACTACGATTTTAACGAAAACCGTCCGAGTATTGGCCAGCTTTAAAAACTCTTTATGCTCTGCCCACAACTCTTGCCCAGTACTGCTAGGCAATTTAATATCCATACTAATCATATCAATATAAGGTAATACCTGTTTCAGAGCAAGGAATAATGTACCATTTGTTTCTAAATAAATGGGTCCTCTTAAAAGAGGAGCCAATTCTATAATCGCCTCAACCTGGCATAAAGGTTCACCGCCAGTTAAGCTAATGGAATGGTGAGGAAGCACCAATAATCCATTAATAACGTCCGCTAATGCTGGAATGGAAAGTGGATTGGCTCGAACCTCAAAATCACGTTTACCAGGAGTTTTTTCAAGTTGTCCGTCTAGCGTAAACTCCCTTGAGTCTGGCGTATCGCAAAAAGCACAGGTTAGATTACACCCAACTAAGCGTACAAAAACTTGTCGATAACCAACACATTGCCCTTCCCCTTGAATAGACGAAAACACTTCCACAACATTGATTGTCTTCAATACAATTAAGCCTCCTGGCTGTATGTCGCCGCCGAACTAGGAGATTCCCATACCCGTACAGAGCGCAGCTTTACGTCAGCGCCAAATTCCTGGGCCTCTATTAACTGATCGTATATATATTTGGCAATGTTTTCGGCCGTAGGATTAATCTTACAAAAAGGTTCTATTTCATTTAGGCAATAATGATCTAAATTTACCATGATTTTATTAACCGATGTTTTTAAATCCCGAAAATCAATTAACATCCCAAGTTCATCTAATTTTTCCCCATAAATATTTACTTCGACTTTCCAATTATGCCCGTGCAAACGGCAGCACTTCCCTGGATAATTATTAATAAAATGAGCAGCCTCAAAGTTAACACTAATTGTTAATTCAAACACAACTTGTCCTCCTCCTATTATGGTTTGCTACCATTACCGAAAATATACTTTCTCATTTGGGAAAATAAGAGATGAGTATGCACTCATCTCTTATTTTACAGCCTGCTTTGTTAAGAAATCCTCTTTCGAAAATTCATTATTCTGGGCTAGCAATACGTCTTTATAACTCATACTGCGTGTGTGCACAGTATGACTCCATTCATGGTCATTACGATGTATGAATCCCAAGATTGTAATAGGTATCCAGCTGTAAACAAATACAGGATATAGCAATAAATATAACCATGTTTTTCCACTCGCACCTATTCTCGCTAAAATAAGTACTGGGAATACATATTGTCCAATGGCAATGACCTTCATAACTTCAATTGGTAAAATTATATTTATAATATTAGTATAAAAAGGGACAATGGTATACACATAGCTAGATAGTACAAATAAGGTTGATACAATTAAGAAATAAGGTTGTAATAAATGAAATACACCATCGAGAATTCTAATATCACGTTGTTTTATGCCTTCTATTAGCATACTAGGAATATATCTGCCAGCGATATCAAAATGTCCTTGCGCCCAACGTTTCCGTTGTTTCCAAGCTTGTGCAAAGGTTAACGGTTTTTCATCATAAACAATGGCATCATGAGCCCAAGTCGTAGGAATTCCTTTTAAAAGAACTTTCATGGTAAATTCCATATCTTCTGTGAGACAAGTTGCACCCCAGCCGAATTTACGTAATACTTCCGTAGAAATGCACATACCCGTGCCGCCAAGTACACTAGATAAACCAATATTATACTTCGCTAAATGCCAAATATGATTTACCACCCAAAAGGAAATAGCAAAAGTACCAGAAATCCATGTATCATCAGGGTTTTTTGCATCAAGATAGCCTTGAATAACTTTTTCCCCTTTACATAACCGATTATTCATCTCTAATAAAAAGTTTTCATGGACTAAATTATCAGCATCAAATACCACCACACCATCATAATTGCGCTGTAGCTTAAATAGCTTACTAAACATCCACTCCATGGCATAACCTTTACCACGTTCTTCTAAATTAAATCGTTCATGAACGATAGCTCCCGCTGACCGAGCAATTTTTGCAGTGCTATCCGTACAATTGTCCGCAACTACAAAAATATCATATAATTCACGAGGGTATTTTAACACTTGAAGGTTTTCTATTAAATGTCGAATAACCTGTTCTTCATTATGAGCAGCAACAATAATGGCAAAAGTGCTTTTAGGCGTCATAATTTTGTTTTCTTTTTTACGCCAAATACAGAAAAACGCAATGACAAAATAATATACTGTAAAGAACACAATAATTAGTTGTAAGGGAATCATTATATAATCAAAGATATAATTCATGGATTTTGCTCCTTTAAAATCCCATTTTCTAAAGTATATTTTCTATACTTTACCTAAAATACAAATACTATTTTAAATTTAAAACCTACACCTTGTCAAGTGAGAAAAAAATTAGTCTAGAGAGATAAAGAATAACCTTGGCTTTATTGTAACACTAAGTGAAATAATATATTTATGAAATTACAAAAAAATAAGTATCCTAGAATAGGGATACTCTTTTTTTAATTACGCTTTATTGTCAGCAGGCCTATAATCAAATAAACCAAACAACGTATTTAAGATTCCAAATAAAGCATAAGCAAAAAATGGTACAAACAATAAGGTATTTGTCATCGTAGCTACGATATAGGCCGAAGTTGCAATGGTAATCACTGCCGGTATTATTCTAATTTTTTCTCCCTGACCTTTAAAATCCGGATATTTTATCGTGCTTACCATTAAATATCCACACACAACAACCATAATAGGAAATAACCAACCAGAAGGCTTAATCCCAAGCATAATAAAGGTAGCCAGAACACAACCTGCTGCTGGAATTGGCAGCCCCATAAAATAGCCTTTAACTACACCGGTATTAACATTAAAACGAGCTAGGCGCAAGGCGCCACAAGTCGCAAAAAATGCTGCAATAATATACCCGAACATTCCCGGTAAATCTTTTAATAAAAAGGCATATGCCAATATGGCAGGAGCTACACCAAAGGATACTAAATCACATAAAGAATCTAGTTCCTTACCAAATTCACTGCTGGCATTTAAGTATCTTGCAACTCTGCCATCAAGACCATCACTCACCATAGCGGCTACTATATATAACGCAGCCTGATAAAATTCACCATTAAAAGTAGAAATGATTCCACCCATACCTAAAATTAAATTTAGAGCCGTTAGCGCATTAGGAATTATACTCTTCAAGGTAACAACCTCCCAATAACCGTCTCTCCACCTACTACTCTATCGCCTTTTTTAACCAGTATTTCTACTGTTTTGGGCACAATAACTTCTGTACAGGAAGCAAATTTAATCAGACCATATCTTTCACCTTTCTCGAGAGCGCTACCAAGGGTTACCCAAGAAACTATGCGTCTAGCCAAAAGACCAGCAATTTGGGTTACTAAGATTCGCATAGTATCATTTTCTAAACCGATGGAATGACGTTCATTCTCACACCCTACTGAATCCTTATATGCGGGGCGAAAACGTCCACAAGTGTATTGTTGAAATTTAATTTCACCAGCAATCGGACTACGATTGACATGCACATCAAAAACAGATAAAAAGATTGTCACCTTCGTGCCGACTTCGTTTAAAAAAAGATCATCATACACTTCACATACATTCATCACCTTACCATCAGCTGGTGAAACAAGAACCTTCTCGTCACTAGGTATTACACGTTTTGGATTTCGAAAAAAGAAAGTAATAAAACCCATGAAAACGGCTGGAATAATACTCCAATACGGGTCAATTACCAAGAAAACTACAAATGTAAAAAAAGCAAGAACTGCAATATATATATATCCTTCTTTAACTATCGGCGCCTTAACCATTCATCCACCTCATCTTAACGACCTATTATATTTTTACTAAATTTTCTACTGCGACTTCATTGTTAAAAACTTTTCTATTTACCTAAGATGACACGCATTACAAAACGGGGCAAAGCTAACATGCGTAGTCCACGTTTTGGTTCAGAAAGAAGGCGATACAACCATTCTAAACTAGCTTTTTGCATCCATAAGGGAGCTCGTTTTACAACTCCAGCCATTACATCAAAGGTTCCGCCAACACCAATCGCTACCGGCACTGCCAACTCTTGTTGATATTTCGCAATCCATTTTTCTTGTCGTGGTACCCCTAAGGCAACTAATAAAACATCCGGACGACATTTTTTTATAGTATTGATGATCTCTGGTTCCTCTTCTTTGGTAAAAAAGCCATGGCGGGTACCAACAATTTGCACACCAGGGCAACGCTTCTCCGCTGCTAATTTAGCTTTGTCAACTACACCAGGTGCTCCGCCCAACATATAAATTCGATACTTTTTATCCATAGCTGCTACTAATAAATTTTGCACTAAATCATAACCAGCAACACGTTCTGGCATACTATCACCATGATAACGCGCTGCCCATACTACACCAGCACCATCAGGGACAACCAAATCTGCATTCTGAATAATGTGTGCTAGTTCTTGATCCTGCTTAGCCATCATTATTATTTCCGCATTGGGTGTAACGACCAAATGTGTATTTTTTTGAGCAATAAAATCTTCTACCTTATTTACTGCCTCTTTCATTGTTACAGAATCAATCATTACATCTAAAACAGCTACTCTATTGCGCACTATACATAAAGTCTCCTTACTAAAAAAATCAACTACTTAAAAGTTTCTTAATTATTGTATCACAATATTAGAAACTGGGCAATCGTGGCAAGGGTATTTTCCACCATTTTCCCGTATCTTCCTTCTTTCTAGGATCTCCTACTTTTTCTTCTTCCTGCAGTTTAGACCTTATCTGAATGTCAAGAAGAGTAGGCTCTGTTCCGCGGATAAAAGCACTATATTCAATTTCCTTACATCCTGTTACTGCTAGCTTTCCGTTATTGGTACATATTGGTACATTGGCAATAATGGTAGGGGGAACTATAAACTGGGACTGCTTGGTCCCTGCTAGGATTTTGGACATCATTTTCCCCCATAGACCCGCAACTTCAGTACCAGAAATCCCCACCGTACTTCGGTCATCATTTCCCACATACATGCCTACTAAGAGTTCAGGGGTATACCCCATGAACCAAGCCGTCTCATACCCATCTGTTGTACCCGTTTTACCGGCTGCACTTCGCCCAATGTTAGCAGGCGTTCCCGTTCCTTCTTCAATAACACCTTGCATCATATTTGTTACTATATAAGATACTTCAGGGCTTAGTACAGCTCGTTGCACAATCTGTGCTTCTTCTATAATTTGATCATTTTCATCAAGAACTTTTAAAATGGCTACAGGTTTTGACAAAATACCGCCATTAGCAAAAGCGGTATAAGCCGTTGCTAATTCAAATAAGCTCACACCTTGTGTTAAGCCCCCTAAGGCCGTTGCCAGATTATTATCTTCCGCTACCAAGGTAGTAATTCCCATACTTTTCCCTAAGTCTAATACGTTAACGATACCAACTTGTTGTCCAAGTTTGACTGACGCAATATTCACTGACAGTTTCAATGCCTTTTTTAAAGTCATAGGACCATGAAACTTTTTATCATAATTTTGTGGTGCATAGCCGCCAATATTAATAGGTTGATCAATAATAATTGCATTTGCTGCTAAACCTTGATTAATAGCCGTTGCATAGACAAAGGGTTTAAAGGCAGAGCCAGGTTGACGAACCTCTGTCAAGACTCGATTACTTTGGCTTTCCTCATAATTTCGCCCCCCTACCATCCCTCTTATATATCCATTACGAGGGTCAAGGGCCAGTACTGCGCCTTGCCGCTTCCCAAGCACGGCTTCTGCTCCTTGTTGCACTTTACTATCCATTGTTGTATATACCTTAAGGCCACCTTTATAGACACGATTCGCACCATACCGCGCGACTAGCTCCTTGGCAATATAATCAAGAAAATATGATGCTTGTATACCTCGCTTTTTTTTGCCCACTAGAGTAATAGGCGTTGCATTTGCTTCATTGGCTTGTTGCTGCGTAATATATCCTTGCTTAACCATACCGGCGAGCACCGTAAATCTGCGTTCTTCGGCAGCCTTTATATCAACATAAGGGGAATAAAAACTTGGCCCGCGCGGCAAACCTGCCAATAATGCACTTTCAGCTAAGGTAAGCTCACTTGCATGTTTGCCAAAATAAACTTGGGAGCCTGTTTCGACACCATATGCTCCCTCACCAAAATAAACTTGATTTAAGTACGCCTGCAAAATTTCCTGCTTAGAAAACTTTTGTTCAATAATAATCGCTAAAACCAATTCTTTAATTTTACGGGTAAATGTCCGTTCCTGGGTTAGAAACATATTCTTCGCCAACTGTTGGGTTAACGTACTGCCACCTTCCACTAAGCTATTTGCCCTAAGATTTACCCATACTGCACGCATAATCCCCATAGGATCTATACCACTATGATTATAAAATCGACTATCTTCATTGGCAATGATTGCTTGCTGAATATAAG
>JAPUES010000123.1 GCA_027492445.1 Sporomusaceae bacterium
GCCAAGTTTTCTATGTTGACACATATTGTATTTAAACATATAATAGAAACATGTTGACTGCATAGTCAAGGGTAGGTTATAGGATTAAGGAGGATTTTAGTAATGAAGAAAACAGCTCATTGGAAAAAACGTTTGGCCCTGATGCTAAGCGGAGGATTTCTAGTGTTACATACAGCGGTTGTAATGGCCGCGCCGGTGGAATTATCTTTGAATGAGAGTATTGTTATGGCTCTACAAAACAATCCAACGATTAAAATGGCAGATGCGGATCGGAGATCAGCAGAGTTTGGTATTGATGTTGCGAAGGTTTACAAAGCTCCAACTCTTGCCCTTACTCATTATGATTCTCGTGGTAAAGCCTATAGCACGTCAACAGGCAATCCTTATATGAAAAATAGCTTTAGCAATGATATTACTTTGACCCTACCTTTGTACACAGGTGGTAAAGCAGAGGCTGAGATTGAAAAGGCCAAAATTACACTAAAGAGTGCTGATTTAGGAGTGGAGAAGGCAAGACAGCAAATTCAGCTCGATGCTACGACGAGTTACTTTACAATACTACAAACCATTAACGCTTTGAAAGTCAGTGAAGAATCCGTTGATATGACGCTTGCTCATTTGAAAAATGTACAAGCTCAATACGGCGTGGGAGTTGTAGCCAAGTCCGATGTACTGCGTTCGGAAGTAGAACTCGCGAATTATGAACAAAAGAAAATTATTGCCCAAAATAATTATGCGTTAGCTGTGTCTAAATTTAACAATGTAGTTGGTTTGCCCTTAGCGACAGAAATAAAAGTTAATGAAGAATTACAACATGCAAAATATGAAGTGTCATTAGAGGATAGTATAAAATATTCTATGGTAAATCGTCCTGAGGCTTTGCAAGCGGATTATGCTGTTGAGGTCGCTAAGCAAAGTGTTGCCTCAGCCAAAAGTGGGAATTTACCTACTGTGGGTGTTGAAACGAAGACTGGTTGGAGTGATGATAAATTTCCAGGTACCGATAAGGACACCTGGTCTTTAACGCTAAAAACTACTTGGAATGCTTTTGATTCGGGTGTAACCAATGCTAGAGTTAAAGCGGCTGATGCTATCGTAACAAAAGCTATGGAACAAGCCAAACAAACTAAGGATAGTATTCAACTAGAAGTACGCCAGGCATATCTTAACATGCAGGAAGCGGAGAAACGTATTTCCACTACACAAGTAGCAGTGGCAAAAGCAGAAGAAGATTTTAAAATTTCTGGCGTGCGTTATAGTGCAGGAGTCGGAACGAACATTGATGTTATTGACGCACAAGTTGCCTTAACACAAGCTAAGAACAATTACATTCAAGCCCTGTATGACTATAATACAAGTAAGGCTAACCTAGTGAAGGCGATGGGAATGCCGATTGGTAGTAAATAAAATAAGTGTAGAGACCAGCCGGGGATTCCCGGCTTTTTCTATAGGTATTGTTTGTTTTCTAGATAAAAACATAGTTCAAAAAAATAACAAAGGAACTAAGGCATCAGATGTAGAAATAAGAAGCTAGTATAGTACTGTCTTGAGGGTGCACAGGAGGCTTGACATGAAAGCAAGGGCAATAGCATTATTATTTCTAGTGATGATTATCACTGCTAGCATTATAGGAGTATTTCAAAGCCGTGGAGTCATGACAAGTGCCCAAAGTGCAGTAGGGACAGAGTTATCCAAAGCACTAGGTAGTGTGGCAACCATCGGGCTAGTCGAGATAGAATCTTATAATACTTTAGTAGTACATGATGTTGTCATTTTCGATAAAAAGACGGAGAAAGTAATTAGTAGTGAGAAGGTAAAGATTACATATAACTTATTCAAAGCCTTATGCGGGCAGGAAGTTATGAGTGCTATTTCAGAGATTGTTATCAATACACCTAAGTTATGGCTTACACAAGAAAATAATGGTCAGTGGAATATTGAGGGCTTATTAAAGCAAGATAAGGAAACCAAATCAACGTTTGCTGGTAAAGTAACGGTGATAGATGGTAGTGCTGTATTAGATACTGCTGGAACCAAGTGGTCCATGGATGCTATTAATGGTAAGATTGATTTTGCCAATCAACCAAGGGTTGATCTGCAGCTACAAGCAGTTCATAAGGGTGGGGCGCTTACAGCTAAAGGGTCAATTCATAGCCAAGGAGATAGTGCAGTAACGATTACAGCTAGTGAATTATCTCTAGGAGATTTTCAAGTATTTCTCAAGGGGCAGGCTGTAACATTAGTGGGGGGCACTGGTAAAAAATTTGAGGTCACTATAACGCAAAAAGACGATCAGCTAGAATGGTTAGGTTCTCTAAGTTTAGCTGGTGCGGATATTGATATTGATGGCATGCCGCTTCGCCAGATACAAGGTGATATCACCTTTACTAACAAAAAACTCTATGTATTTGTCAAGGGGGAGCTTTTTGATCAGAGCCTAGACGTGCGCGGTAATATCGGTATAAGGAAAGGGGAAGAGGTCCTTGATCTTGCTGTAAAAGGGGATGCCTTTGATCCGATTACGGTAGCAAGTAATAGTCCGATTAAAGGACAAATGGCCTTTCGCGCTAAACTTACAGGCGTAGTTTCTAATCCTAAAATAAGCGGCGAGTTTAGTTTGCCTAGCGGTGAAATTGTAGGCTATAAAGTCAGTAATGCCAAAGCCAATCTAAGTATGGCTGATGAAAAAATAACCATTCATCAATGTACTGGAAATGTCCTCGGGGGAAACGTTGCCCTTGTCGGAACTTTTGAGCCAGCAGTGGGGAGCTATCAGCTGCAGCTTAAAGGTGCACAGCTTGAAATGAATGAGATTATTACTTTTCTGCCAGACTTTAAGGGTTATGGTGATATAGATGTAAGAGTGCAGGGGACGGGCAACTTGGCTACGGCTGAGATACAAGGTTCCATAAGTCTAAAGCAAGGAAAGGCAGCAGGGGTTGAATTTAGCTCCCTAGGGGCTGGGTTTTATTATAACAATGAAAGTACTACTATCGATTATATTAATATGGGTATTGGTCAGGGGATGGTGACCGCAAAGGGTACTATTACCCCGCAACACCTCAATCTGATGGTCTATGGACAAGACATCCCTCTTCAAGCACTCGATAAGGACAAAACGGGTAAAATCAGTGGTAAGGGGGGGCTCATAGGGCAGATTGGGGGTACCCTATCAGAACCTGAATTTACAGCACATGTTACAGCAAACAATGGGCAAGTCTTTTATCAACCTTTTACTGAGGCCCAAGGAAACTTTCATATTAATCGTCAACAAGTCTTACTCGAAGATATTGAGCTAAGTCATGGCGTGACTAAGCACACTATTAAGGGGACATTCAATCTCTACGGCCCTCAGGAAATAAATATCATGGTTATTTCCCAGCGAGCTAGAGCCGAAAATATTGTAAAACTAGTAGCGCCAGGTGAAAATATAACGGGTAATGTAAACAATGAAATGACGATAACAGGTCCATTGGAAAATGTTGCGATTGAAGGAAAGCTACAGCTAAGCGATGGCAGCTTTCGCGGGCGCTTAATTGCTAAGGGGGAAGGCTTTTACAAGCGGGAGCAAGGCGTTACTACCATTAGTCAATTTAGCATTGATTCTTTAAACACACAAATTAAACTTTCAGGCAATATTTCCCCTAAACAGGAACTAGATTTTACCATTGCCGCCCAAGACATTGATATGGCAAGCTTACATATCAAACTTCCTTATACCCCAGTTGGCCGGGCCCAATTTAATGGGAAATTAACAGGCACAGCAAATAATCCTATTGTTAATGGACAGCTATATGCCGCTACACTTACCCTTAATAAACAAGAACTGAAAGAAGTAAAAGGAGAGATTGCCTTAAGTGGTAATCAGATTGACATACCCTGCCTTAGCTTTACCCAAGGTGCTGGCAGCTATAATGCTGTTGGCGGCTTTGATATGGAAACTCACGAAATATATGGTAGCTTCGATGTGAAAAATGCAGACCTAGCACCAATTTTAGCAATGCTACAGCTGCCAGACAAGGGGATTCATGGACAGCTCAATGGCCACATTAGACTAACGGGGACGATTGATAATCCCAATGCTTGGATTACAGGGAGTTTAGACAAAGGTGGTATTAAACAATATTCCATAGATTCCCTGCGGATTGATGTTGCATTAGAGAATAATGTTCTTAAAATTAATGATTTATCTGCCATGCAAGGAGCAGGAATCCTAATGATTCGTGGTACAGCAGATCTAAATGGTCCCCTTAGTCTTGACGTTGGGGGCAGAGATATTGATGCCGGACTGGTAGCAGCTTTCTTTGATACTAGCCTAGAACCGCGAGGGAAAATGGGCTTTGCCGCTCAAGTTTCAGGAACGGCAGCGAATCCTCATGCCGCAATATCTCTGGAAATTGCAGATGGGGGAGTGGGAAGTACAACCTTTGACTCTTTATATGGTTTGTTCATTATTGATAAAAATGAGCTACATGTGAATCAGGTACTCTTGAAAAAAGGTCCTTATCAAGCAAGTGCCTATGGCACGATTCCCGTTGCCATCCTTAATCCTAGGGGACGTGCACAAAGTAGCGGTAAAGAAGAAATGGATTTGAAATTGCGTCTAGATGAAGCAAACTTAAGTATTTTGCCCTTATTAACAAAAACAGTAGATTGGGCAGAAGGCAAGACCCAAGGTGAGATAAAGATTACAGGAACCTTAGAGCAACCTAACATGACAGGGAGTATTACGGTTAACGAAGGTGTAATAAAATTAGCCGCCCTAACGAGTCCAATCCAAAAAGTGGGGGTTGATATTCGTTTAGAAGGTGATACAATCAGTATAAAGAAGTTTGAGGGACATTTAGGCAAAGGGTGGTATGATGTCACAGGTGCTGCTAAGATACGTGGTATGGCGGTAGCAAGCTATGATGTATCCCTAGCAATCAATAAGCCTGAACTTCATAGTAAATATTTCACAGGAACCATTGATGGTAATTTAAATTTTAATAATAAAGGCAAACAGCCGAAGTTATCCGGTAAATTGTTATTTGAAAATGATACCATCAACATTCCTGCCATTCCTGAAATGTCACCAGCTACCTACGGGGTAGACCTTGACGTGGAAGTAACAGTTGGGAAAAAAGTAAGATTTTACAATCCCTATTTATATGATATTATAACAGAGGGGCAGGTTCACTTTGCCGGCAGTACCCTTGAACCAAATTTTTCAGGCAGTATCGTAGCTAAACGGGGGACTGTTAATTATTTAAGAACCCAGTTTAAGGTCAATGAAGCTAGGCTGGATTTTAAACAGTTTGCTTCCTTACAGCCTATTATTACACTAGAGGCAAAGACAAAATTACAACAAATTACTGTAAATCTAACCCTCAATGGACCAGTAAATGAGATGCAACTTGGCTTGACATCAGAACCAGCTATGCGTCAGCAAGAAATATTATCCCTCTTAACCTTGCGGAGTAGTTACATCGATAAACAAAATAACGGCAGTACTGGTGGAGTAGGCCGGGAGGAATTAGTTAGTATCTTAGGTGCTGGTCTGCAAATGCAGTTCTTTGGTGCAGTTGAGAGTAATTTCCGCAGCGCCTTAGGATTAGATGAATTTCGTTTAGTGCAAGACACTACCTCTACGGTGGTTAAAAAAAGTTACAAAGATCATGAAGAAACTACGACCATATCCCAAGAAGTGTATAATATAGAAATGAGTAAGTATTTAAATGACAAGCTACTACTTAGCTATACTATGGGCGTTAATCATGATAAAAACGAATTGGCATTACGTTATGCTTTCAGTAAGCATACGGATTTTAACACATCCATTGATAACCAACAACGTACTTGGTTTGGATTTGAAACTAGGTTTCGCTTCTAACCCCCAAATTTTACATTTTAGATAAAGGGTGATTGCTGTGATCCTGAATCAATATTTGAAAGAAATGAAAAAAATTAAGCTTCTTTCTCGGGAAGAAGAAGAAAGCTTGTGGCTAGCCTATAAAGAACAACAAAATATAGAATGCCGCAGTAAAATCATTGAGCAGTATCAGCCCTTGGTGTTTAAAGCAATGACAGGCTGGCGTCTTGATGAAACAATAACCATGGATATGATTCAGGAGGGTACAGTAGGTCTTATTGAAGCGGTGGAGAACTATGATCATCAACGGGGGGTAGCTTTTAGTCTTTATGCTGTGCATCGGATTCGAGGGCGAATGCTGAACTATCTAGAACGAGAGGGAAAAGGTAACTTGCTTTCCATCGATAGTACTTTCTCAGATGGACATAACAGCACATTAGGTGATTTGCTAGTGGATAGTAATGCGGAAGTGGCGAGTCAAGCCGAACGTAATTATTTAGTAGAGCAGGTTAAAAATGCTATGGAACGTTTGCCGAGCAATGAACAAGCAGTGCTCAGCGGCGTATTCCTCGAAGATAGAGAACCCAAGCAATTAGCAGAAAGCCTAGATGTGAGTATTTCCCACATTTATCGGTTGCAGAAACAAGGTATTAGACGGGTGCGAGGGATGCTATCAAGATTTATGCAACATTGGTGAGGAACAGATTGTTTATTCTGCGAAAAAAAGAGAAAAACTGAACATATAGGGTGTATGCTTTGATAAAACCAAGTTAATTGCTGAAATTAAGCTTGTTTGCCGAGTTATCAACAGCCAAAAATTGACCTCTTTTCAGGAATGTATATTATGTTTATAATAGAGGTGAAGCATATGGTACCATTGAAGCAACATATGTCTCAGCATTTGCGCTGCGCGAAGGATTGGCTGACCAAGGCAGAAGAAGCTTTTGCTAAGCAACATGACCTTCGTGGTGAATTAGATTTGATGCTGGCTCAGGCGGAACTGCAACATGTGAAGGAAGTAAATCGTTCTCGTCAGTGGCGTTATAAATATGTTATTTATCGCCATGGCGTAGCATTGGTTCTTGCCATGTTTGTGGTAGTTGTTCTCAGTGGGGTGTATTGGTGGACAGCGCGGCCAAATGCAGTCCTTCCCATTCCGATAGCGCAACAAGCCAATCTGCCAGCACCGATTATCCTTCCAGAAATCATTCCTGTTACACCAAGTAGCGTAGTGAGGGAAAATAAACTATCAGAACCAGAAACAGCGATGCCTGTTGCCGTCATAGAACCAAATAAAGTTCAGGGAACTGACCAGCTAGAACAAGGCCCAAAACTAGTAAAGCCGCCTGAAACCTCGGAAGAGCCTACTGCTCTATCGGCAGATGAGATGCGTAAGCTAGTGCGGGCCGCCGGAAAATCGTTACGCGGCCAGTAAGAAAAAGGAGGTAATGCATGAACACTCAAAAATCCTATGGATATATATTGCTTGCGACTATTTTTAGTCTCTCAATTCTATTTGCTACTTTGCTCCCTGTATATGCTGCAGATCCTACAGGTAAGATTGTAACAAAGGTCGCAGTGACTGGTAATTCTACCATTGCAGAAAGTGCTATTATGGAGGCAATCAAGGTAAAACCAGGTGAAGCAGTGGCTGCCGACAACATCAAAAAAGATATGCAGGCAATTTATGAGATGGGATATTTTTTCGATGTAGTATCTAATTTCAATGAAGTTCCTGAAGGTGTGGAAGTAGTTTTTACTGTTATGGAAAATCCAGTCTTGCAGGAAATTGCCATAAAAGGCAATACCAAAGTTACGGTGGACAAGCTTACTAGTCTGTTACAGGTTAAGAAAGGTGATATTTTAAATTCTAAAGTTCTTAACACTAATGTAAAGGCTATGGAAGACTATTACCATGATCAAGGGTATATCTTAAGCAAGATAAGCGATGTGGCCATGAGCCCCGGCGGGGTATTAACCATTACGGTGAATGAAGGAATGGTGGAAGCCATTCAAATAAAGGGTAATGACAAAACCAAAGATTATGTTATTACGCGTGAAATGAAGTTAAAACCGAATGAGCCTTTTAATGTAAAAGATGCCAAGCGGAGCATGGAGAAGGTCTACAATTTAGGTTATTTTGAAGATGTTAATATGAAATTAAACCCTGGTAAAGAACCAAATGCAATTGTTTTTGAAACTACAGTAGTAGAACAAAAAACAGGTAGTTTTACCATTGGTGGCGGTTATAGTAAAGACGATGGTATAATTGGTATCATTGAACTTGGTGATAACAACTTCCGCGGTACCGGGGATAAAGCAAAAATTCATTGGGAGTTTGGCGGCAAGGGTGGTAACAAAAACTATGAACTTAGTTATACCAAGCCTTGGCTGGATAGTAAACAAACCTCTATAGGTTTTAGTATTTACGACATGACGAATCAGTACAGTGACTATAATGATGATGGTGGCACGAGAGCTACTTATGACAAAAAACGTAAGGGTTTTGATGTTACCCTTGGCCGTCCTCAAAGTGAGTATGTACAAAATTATATTACCTTAAAACAACGTAAGGATACCTATCAAGAATATGTTTCCGGTGCGAATTATACAAATCCTAGTGATTCCTTTATGCAGACACATCCCAATTATCTAACGGATAACTTTGGACTAACTCGTAGTGTTAGTCTCATGAGTGTATATGATTCGAGAGATAATGTTTTTAGCCCTACAGAAGGTAAACGAATGTCCTTGACAGCGGAATTTGCTGGCAAAGGTTTGGGTGGAGATTTTGACTATAATAAGTTTACCGCAGAAACGCGGGGGTATATCAGAGTTGGTCATGCTCAGATTGTAGCATTGCGAGGCACTGTAGGCTATGCGACGGGTCAAATGCCAGATAGTGGACGCTTTGCTGTCGGTGGTTCTGAGACGCTACGTGGCTATCGTGATGATCAATTTAAAGGCTCTAAAATGCTAGCAGCTACTGCTGAGTATCGTTTTCCCGTTGCCAAGAAAGTGGAAGGGGTCTTCTTTACCGATATTGGTAAGGCGTGGAACGGAGAAGGCTACAAACTTACTGACCTCGAAGGCAGTGTTGGTTTAGGGGTGCGCGTCAGTACTCCAGTAGGGCCCATCCGTCTTGACTTTGCCAAAGGTGGTCAAGGGACTAAAACCCACTTTAGTTTTGGTGGACAATTCTAATTAGTATGCAGAGAGCCAGGTCTATGACCTGGCTCTTATTGTACGAAGTACTTATATAAGAAAGTGAGTCCTATTTCCCAAGGAGGTGCATTGCTATTTACGCCAAACACTCCTGTGTGACTATGAGCATTCTTATCCTATGGCTATTTTTATTGCCAAGCGGCATTGGGGAAGCTTCCGGTG
The DNA here is from genome assembly GCA_027492445.1 of Sporomusaceae bacterium. Lineage (GTDB taxonomy): Bacteria > Bacillota > Negativicutes > DSM-13327 > DSM-13327 > CTSoil-075. The sequence goes on from JAPUES010000123.1 coordinate 9,239, forward strand.
AAGTGGTGGAAAAGGTTACGGTTGCGATTTCTGCTGATCAGAAGCCGCCAGCGCGGATTATTAAACGGATGGTTGCCAGTGTGGCAACCGTCGGGGAACAAATGCTAGTGGGACGTGAACACAGTGAAATTGTCAAAAACAAAGTTTCCTATGAAAAATTAATACAAGAAATTTTTGATCGGGTATTAGTAGGATATTCCGTGCAAACAGTGGAGCTAGTGCCAGGAGTAAATACAATGATTCAGGTAGAACTAACTCCTTGGGGAGGTGTTGTACAGGAAGCGGCCGTGGAGATAGACTTTGGCAATATGTCACCAGAGATTAAAGCGCTGGTAAAAAAAGATATTGGTAATATTGAAGCAGAAGTAAATGAGATTTTAGTGGGATTACCTGTCGATGCAGTGGATTGGGCAGGAGGTGTTGCAAAAATAGCAATACGTGAGGTTGTGACGAATCAGCTACCAGAGTTTCAGGTCAATTTTGATATTGTATCAGGGACGCGTACGGTGGTGAAGCTCTCTTTTTCCCCTCTTGGCGCTACTGTGCAAGATGTGCGTGTATCACTTAGGTCCCATACCATTCCCAACTTATTACTGATGACCGTACGCCCTACTGTAGAACAGACTGGGAAAAATCTTGTAGGACTGCCAATCCGCTTTATCGAACGTCATCAGGGTTATTTTACAAATAAACTGGGATTGGATGCTGGACAACATCCTATGGCAAAGGGGTATGGTTTAACCTTCGCGCCTACCATTCATGCGGGAACGGACACAGAAATTGAGTTGGATGTAGAAACAGATCAATATAAAGTAACGGTAGAAGGATATTTAGAAATGGGGCGTCGTCAGGATAATACTTCCTTTCGCCTCCATGCCGGCAAATTTATTGGTAAAAAAGATGAAGTATTTACGGAAGTGAATTTTATTCCAAGTTCTGTAACCACGAATTTTATGGCTGGCTGGGGACACTCTGTGTTGCAAGGCACAACCCTTGGTGTAAAATATAATATTTCCAATCATCAAGAAGTATTGTGGCTCAATCAGACCTTGAATCGGAGTTTAAGTTTACGCCTAGAACGTGCTCCTGCTAGTGGAGAAAATGAATTTGCTGTTCGCTACAAAATGCATGATTTTTTAAGTGTGGAATATATAATGACCCAAGATGACAGGTGGCTGCGGCTAATTAGTAATTTATAAAGGGATTGTAAAAATTTCGGTAAAATCAACATCTTGAATAAGTAGATAGACCCTGTTATAATAAAAAAGTAAAATTGATGCCAATGGGCAGAAAGAAGGAGTTTATTCGTGCTTAATTTAGGGAAAAAACAAGTAAAGATTGTGTCACTAACTGTGGCAATATTTTTCATGCTAGGTGTAGTAGGATTAGCCTTATCACAAAGCGGCAGTTCCGTAGTATCCGCTGCTAGTAGCTCAGCCGGTATTGGTGTTGTAAATTACCAAATGCTGTTTGCGCAACATCCTGATACCGCCAAAGCCCAAGAAACAATAAAAGCGGAATATGAGCAAGCCAAAACTGATTTTGATACAAAATCAGCGACAATGAATGACCAACAAAAACAAGAGTATTCTGCACAACTGCAACAACGTTTAAGCCTAAGAGATCAAGAATTAAGCAGTGCAGTACGGGAAAAGATTGATGCTGTGGTCAAAAGCGTAGCCGACGCTAAAGGATTGTCCGTTATTATGGATAAGGGCACGGTTGTATATGGCGGCGTAGATATTACAGAAGAAGTAGGCAAAAAGATTACTGGTAAATAACATAATTGCAGCCGAGCAGGTAAAACCAGCTCGGCTCTTTATTAGAAAGTGGTGGTTTGGTGTCTAAGATAAGGTTTCTTATGGTTATGCTTATAGTAGCAACTTTTATAGCTGGTTGTGGTACCAAACAAACCCAAGACACGAAAACAAAGGCTCCTCAAATAGGGATGATTGATATGGAAAAAGCCATACAAGGTCATCCTAAGTACAATGAATTTCTAGAATTAGAAAAGCAGGCCCAGGAAATAGGCAATCAAATAAAAACAGAGCAAATTGAAATTACTAGTCAGGCAGAATTTCCTCAGTTTCATTCAGAGGAAGTTAACAAAACTATGGACGAGCTAGGAAAAGCGTCTGAACAAGAATTTAATGCGAAAATGACAGCAAAACAAGCAGAAATTAGTCCAAGGTTACAACAAAAAGCCGAGGAAATTCACCTTAGTCTTTCCCAAGAACTTGAAGCTTATAAGGCGCAAGTCGACAAGGAGTATCAGTCTCCAATATTTAATTTAGAACTTAAACTTAGTACCCTGCAGCTAACCAAAGAAGAAGGGGCAGCGTTACAAGGTGAACTGGAAAGCCTTCGTAGCAAACGCTATAAGGCAATAAACGAAAAAAGTGAACAATTAGCAGTACGTATGAATGAGCTAATGGCTGATGAGAAGGCTGCAGTAGACAAAGAATTGGCCGCTTATGCCCAAGGACTGAATGAAGAACTGTCAAAGCAGGTTGGGGTAAGGCAGGCGGAGATAGTAGCAAGAATGGATCAGCAAAAGATCCTAGCAAAGCCCGAGCAACCTTTCAATGAAAAGGAAGAACAGTTGGTAATGAAACGACAAGAAATTGCAGCATTACAAGGATTTATTGTGGAAAACATTCGCGAGAAGGCCGCTAAGGTGGCGATTGATAATGAATATGAGGTCATTCTGACTCATGTTGCTGTCAATATTACGGCTGTAGACATAACTTCGATGGTAATTGCCGAGTGTAATAAGTAATCAATCGGTATATAATATGAAAAACTATAAAAATGATATGGAGGATTTATAATGAAACAAGTGAACAAGTTAGCGTTAGTGCTCATTTTAGTGTTTGTAACCGCTTTGTTAGGAGGGTGTAGTACCAGTGCTAATGTTGGTGTAGTGGATGTTAACAAAGTAATGACCGAAAGTCCAAAAGTAAAACAATACCAAGAACAATTAAACGTAAAAGGGAAAGAATTTAGCGATCAGCTTGAAAAAGAAAAAGCTGCGTTGAGCCCTGCTGATTTTCAAAAACGCCAAGAAACTGTTTATGGTGAGTTTATGAAGGTAAAACAAGAAATGGAAACCCAAGTAGATACTAGCATTAAACAAACCTTGGAACAAATATCCAAAGACAAGAAACTCAGTGTAGTATTATATAAAAACGGTGTAGCCCAAGGCGGCACCGATATTACAGACGAAGTCATTAAAAAGTTACAATAATCATCCAGGAGGATGCCCTATTGAAAAAGACACTAAGAGAAATTGCTGACTTGATACATGGAACAGTAAGCGGTGATGGAGATATTCAAATCAGTGGGGTAACTAATATTGACGATGCTACAGCAGAGGACATTGCCTTTGCTGTGCCTCCTCACCTTGATAAAGCGGCGTTGTCGGCCGCCGCTGCCGTAATTATCCCAAGCAGCGTGATTGAATTTTCTAAACCGGCGATTCGCGTAGAAAATCCGCGAGCCGCATTTGTACAGCTCTTGCAGATATTCACACCCCAGGTGCAAGTTTCACCAGGAATTCATGAAACAGCAGTGGTTGGACAAGGCACTACAATTGGTGAAAATGTAGCGATATTACCCTATGTTGTAATTGGCGAGGGAGTAACAATCGGTGATAATACCACGATATATCCCCATTCCTATATTGGGAACCAGGTGACTATTGGCAGTGACTGCCTTTTGTATCCCAATGTAACCGTATATGACGGTTGTCGGGTTGGCAACCGGGCTATTGTGCACAGTGGGGCCGTAGTGGGCAGTGATGGTTTTGGTTTTATTACCGTCGGTGGTTGTCATCAGAAGGTGCCCCAAGTGGGCAATGTTTTGATTGCAGATGATGTGGAAATCGGTGCGAATGTAACCATCGATAGAGCTACTACGGGTAGTACCATTGTTAAGAGTGGTACAAAGATTGATAACCTAGTACATTTGGCTCATAATGTTGTCATTGGTGAAAATTGCTTCTTGGTGGCGCAGACCGGTATTGCTGGCAGTGTAAAGGTTGGCAATCGTGTAACCTTTGCCGGGCAAACTGGTTGCGCGGGCCATTTGACAATTGGTGATAACTGCGTGTTTGCTGCTAGATCGGCACCCATTGGTGATGTGCCGGCGAATTCTTTCTATGCTGGTTTTCCAGCTAGGCCCCACAAAGATTGGCTGCGCAGCCAGGCTAGTGGTAATAAAGTACCTGATTTAATAAAAAAAGTTCGCGACCTAGAAAAACGTTTAGCTTCCTTAGAGGGGCAGAATACTTAAATGATAAGGCACAAAGTTGCTATTACAATGTACAAAAGATTTATGTGAAAAATCTTTTGTAATTTGTGTCTGCTCTTTGTGTCTTTGCTATTTAATAACATTGCTTACTAAGCAGGATTTCCTTAATCTATGCTGAATATATAATTGCATTATTGATCCCTATTAGGAGAAGTAACATGAAAAAAGGAATACTAAGTATGACTTGTGCATTCCTAATGATAGGAATGCCTGCGTTGGCCTCCCCTTCCATGAATGGTCCAACGGGTCTCATTAATAGTCCGACTGCTGATGTACTGCGCTTAGGGCAGTTTTCCCTCGGATATTATCAGCTAAAAGATGGTGGTGTCAGTACCTTTAGTACCAATCTAGCCCCTAATATAGAAGTTGGTGTATCTGGATTTCGTTATGAAAGTCAGCAAAATAAAAATGACCTGCATGTTAAGTTTGCTTTGATGCCAGAACAGATATTGACTCCTGGCATCGCCCTTGGAGTAGAAGGTATGGGAAGTAGTGATAAACCTTCCTTATATGGGGTAGCCAGTAAAGCCTTGCCCTTTGGTTTTCGCATACATGCAGGGCTAGGTAATGGAAGATTTTCTGGTTTCTTTGCCAGTATAGAAAAAACCATTAATCCTAGGAATATTCGTGGGAGTGGCCATTCTTTTCCCGTAACCACTCTGATTGCTGAATATGATGGAAAAAACATGAATTATGGGGCGCGGCTCACTCTTAGTCCAGGCCTTAAGCTCGATGTTGGTCTACGCAATCATGACGGCTATGTGGGATTAGATTTTACGAATTAAAACAGATGATACAAGGAGTGCGTAATGTTATATAAGTTTGTAAAAATCCTAAGCGCTATTATCAGCCGATTGCCTAATGCTCTCAGGCGAGGGATTGGGCGAGGGCTAGGTTTAGTATGCTGGTGGATTGTACCAAAGAAAAGAAAAAAGATGGCCGTAGAAAATATCATTCTGGCTTTGTCCGTTGATAAAGAGCAGGCTCTTCAATTGGTGAAACAAAGTACAACTCGATTTGGTAAAATGTTTTTAGAAGTTCTGACCATGTCGGCTTTTACTAAAGAGGATATAAAGGAGTATGTGCATATTGAGGGGTATGAACATATTGTGGAAGCTATTTCTCATGGAAAAGGCGCTGTACTAGCCACCTCGCATAGCGGAAACTGGGAGCTATTAGGTGCCACTTTAGCAATGCATGGTTTTCCTTTAGTAGGAGTGGCGCAAAAACAGACCAATGCGGATATGGACCGCTTTATAAATGAATGCCGCACCAAGGCTGGTATGAAAATTATCTATAAGACTGGTGTACGGGACATGGTAAAGATATTAGGAGAAGGAGGCATTATTGGCATTTTGATGGATCAAGATGGCCATAAGGATGGGGTAATGGTAGAATTCTTTGGGCGCCTAGCCTCTACGCCCCAAGGGGCGGCAGCGCTGGCTCGTTTAAAGGATACACCCATTATGCCTACTTTTATTACAGAAAATGCTGACGGCACCCATACTCTTATTGTACATCCTCTTGTGTGGGTAGATAAGACGGGTAATCGTGAAGAGGATATCCTTGTTACCACTCAAAAATTAACAAAAATTATTGAACAACATGTACGGAAATATCCCCATGAATGGTTTTGGTTACACAATCGTTGGAAGAATACCCCGTCTATCAATTGAAGAGTAAAAAGATGTTTCCCTAGGAGGGGAACATCTTTTTTTTGTGTGCGCCCAGCATGGGCGCTTACTTGTTGGTGAAAGTCCAATACGGGGGTTGATAGTGCCAACCGTTAGCTTAAGACAAGGGTGTCCACCGTGAGGTGGAATCTGAAGGAAGTCGGCGGCAAAACTCTGGTCTGAGGAACACGA
>JAPUES010000124.1:0-7063 GCA_027492445.1 Sporomusaceae bacterium
CTATTAGAAAGTTTTCTATATAAAATCATGCCTCTTGCTTTAGCAAGAGGCATTTTTATATGGTAAAATGGAGAAAGTAATAGATAGTTTGAAAAAAACTTGTAAAGAAATAAGTAGAAGAAAGGGTATAGAGAGGAGGGTAAATAACATGAAAAAACTTTGGCTCGCTGGCGGATGCTTTTGGGGAGTAGAAGCTTATTTTCACCAACTTAAAGGAGTGCTACAGACAAAGGTAGGATATGGGCAAGGGCAGAAAGAAAACCCTACATATCCTGAGGTATGTTCAGGCACAACAGGGCATACAGAAATATGTGAAATAACCTATGATGAAGAAAATCTTCCCTTAGTAAAGGTGTTAGAACATTTTTTTCGCATTATCGACCCGACAACCATCAATGGTCAAGGCCCTGACCGAGGTACTCAGTATCGAACCGGTATCTACTATACAAATGAGGAAGAAAAAGAAGTTATTCTCACTTATGTTCAAGGAGTACAGACCGCATATACAAAAGAAATCGTCGTAGAAATAGAACCTCTTACGAGTTTTTATCTTGCAGAAGAATATCACCAGCAATATCTAGAAAAGACAAAGGGCGGGTATTGTCATATCAATTTAATGCTAGCCCAGGCAGAAGAACGAAAATAATAATCCTTAGGAGGAATAAAGATGTTTAAGGATATGATTGAAAAAAATAGAAGTTATCGAAGATTTTACCAAGAGGAAAGGATTACTGAGGAAACACTTTTCTCTTTAGTTAATTTAGCAAGGCTGTCTGCCTCGGGTGCCAATAAACAACCGCTACGTTATATTTTATCCAGTGATAGGGCTGTCAATGAAGCAATTTATTCTACGGTAGGTTGGGCGGGCTATCTTTCCGATTGGGCAGGCCCTGTCGAAGGGGAAAGACCTGCCGCCTATATTGTCATGGTACAGGATAAAAATAATAAAATGGTTGCTGGCATAGATCATGGAATTGCCGCACAAAGTATTTTGCTCGGTGCGGTAGAAAAGGGCTTGGGGGGCTGCATTATTGCCAGCATTCAAAAAGATAAACTAGGGATTGTTCTTGGTATGCCAGAGGACTATGAAATATTATTAGTCATCGCTCTTGGTAAGCCTAAAGAAGTGGTTGTCATTGAAGAAGTTACTGTGGGTGAGGATATTAAATATTGGCGGGATGAACAGCAGGTACATCATGTACCTAAATTAAAACTGGCAGATGTTATTTTATCTTGTAAATAAATTATTGGTTTATCTTTTTAATAAATTCTAAAGGGGAAGGCAAGGATGATATAGCCCACCAAGGGGAAAAAACTTCTAATTCCTCTAGTGAAAAGGAACCCGTTGCGACGGCAATCGTGCGAACGCCAATGACCTTGCCACAATGAATATCATTTGGAGTGTCACCGATTACATAAATATGATCTAAGGGTACATTCGGATACCGTTCTTTTACGATGGCTAATGCTTGGCTGGAGATATCGGTACGGTTGAAGCAACTGTCACAAAAAGCACTTGCTGTAAAATCAAAAAAACTATCTAATTTGTAATGAGTAAGCTTGGCTTTGGCACCAATGGAAGTATTGCCCGTCAAGAGAAGAGAAGCATAATCCCTTTGGTTATGAAGGTAGGTTAAAATCTCCTGTACTGAAGGGGTAAGAAAGCCTTGCCTAGCCGCTAGATGGCTAGGCAATATTTCTTCATAACGAGTAAGGAGGTGGCAAAGCTCCTCATGAGTAGGTTCCCGTCCCGTAGCAAATTTCATGGCTTGATGAGCAATATAATAATCCGTCATTCCTGCTACTTTTATAGTGCTAAAATCTACAGGAAAGTTTAAAACTTCCTGAATGACTTGCTCAAAAGCATAGAGCCCAGCTTTTCCTGTTTTCAGTAATGTTCCGTCAATATCCCAAAATAAAATACGCATAATAGGACCTCCTTTAGCTCTTACTACAATAATTAGATATGAATAAGGATTTTCCTTTATCATTTCTAGTGAATATATTGAATTTTCTTGCAGGGATAAAAGATAGGAAAGTCGAATGAATAATTTTATAGTAAGAAAGAGGGGAAACGGGGGAGATGAAATGAATATATTAGTAGCTCGTCAACCTATTTTTGATAAAAACAGACAGGTTGTTGCTTATGAACTTTTATTTCGCAGTAATACTACCAATAACTTTGATGGCAGTGATGGGGATCAGGCCACGACGGATGTCATTGTTGCCAGTTTTTTGTCTATTGGAATGGATGTAGTAACTGGCGGTAAACGGGCATTTATTAACTTTACCGATAATTTACTAAAAAAGAAAGTTGCACATCTTTTACCTGCTGATGTACTAGCTGTAGAAATATTAGAAACGGTAGAACCGGAACAAGAGATTATTGAAGCTTGTCAGCAATTAAAAAAAGACGGATATACAATCGTTTTAGATGATTTTGTTTTTCATCCTCGTTTTCAGCCATTAATTGAAGTGGCAGAAATTATTAAAATAGATTTTCTAGCGACAAGCCCAGGAGAACGTAAAGCGATTGTACAGCGTTTTGCTAAGACTAAAATTAAATTTCTTGCAGAAAAAGTGGAAACTGAGGCGGAATTTGTAGAAGCGGTTGCTTGTGGCTATTCGTTTTTTCAAGGCTATTTTTTTAGTAAACCTATCATTATTGCGCGCAAGGATATTCCTGCCTCGAAACTTTCCTATTTAAAGCTATTGCAGCAAATCCAACAATCGGATATGAATGTGCAGCGCATTGAAGAAATTATTAAAAGGGAAATATCCTTTTCTTATCGGTTACTGAAATATATTAATTCTTCTGCTTTTGGCTTTCGACAAGAAATTCGCTCTATTCGCCAGGCTGTGTCCTTATTAGGCCAAAGAGATTTATTAAAGTGGGTATCCTTAAATGCCATGTGTTGTATTGAAGATAATAAGCCACCAGAGCTGATTGCCACAGCAGTGATTAGAGCTTACTTTGGTGAATTAATCGTTTGCCGCTTAGGGAAAAAACAAATTGCTTCCGATGTATTCTTAATGGGTTTATTTTCCTTAATTGATGCTATCTTAGATTGTTCATTAGCGGATATTCTAGAGGAATTACCAATTAGTAAAGAGGTAAAAGCAGCCCTGCTTGGTAATGAAGGATTTTTTAAGGATATTCAGGATTTGACAATTAGCTATGAACGTGCAGATTGGGCACAGCTAGCAAAAAGTGCGAAAAAACTAGGCTTGCCCGAGGAAGAACTGCCAGCACTTTATTTGCAAACCCTTAGTTGGGCCCGTGAATTTACTAGTGTATAAGGAATAAAAAAGTTGGCTTTTAAGTCAACTTTTCTTTTTTAAGAGTTATATTGTTTTAAGGCGCTTATATAAATAGGATACAAATGTGGCTAATGGTTGTTGGTATAAAATTGATAGGGTAATGGGAATGGCTACTTTGGGAGGGAAATAGGTCAAAGCGATGACTAAACCGCAGGCATTGTTACGTATTCCTACATTGAAAATCATTGTAATAATCATTTCTTTTGTAGGTTTCTTTAGTAAAAAGGAGGCAAGGTAACCCACACAAAAACCAGTGGCAACAATACAAAAGGTAAGTAATAAGGCTTTTAAAATGGAAAAATCCCAAATGATTTGTGGCATGACAACGCCTGAATTGATAAAGATGACAAAGAAGAGGCTTATTTTCCCTGTAATGCCTCCGATATCATGAGCAATACTAGCTATCTTCCCCTTCGTCCAGTCATGAAGAAGCATCCCGATAATGCTTGGGATAGTAACCATGAGCATTAAATCTAGCACCATCTTCACGTAATTGAGAGTAATGCTTTCACCAATCATCATATGGAAAAGGAAGGGTAATAGAAACGGCGCCAGAAAGGTATCAAGGGTAACAGCAACAAAAGAAACAGCCAAATCACCTTTCAGTAAGGAAGTCCAGATAATGGATGTCACTCCAATTGGAATAGAAGCACCAATCAAATAACCTAGCCGCATATCAGAATCAGCAGGGTAGAATAATACGCCAAGAGTCCAGGCCAGTAGTGGTGTAATAAAATGCACTAAAAAGAGTATAAATAAAGGAAGCCAAGGTTTAGAAAGAACGTTGCTAAAGTCTTTAAAACTAGTAGATAATGCGGTGATAAATGTCATATAGGCAAATAACGCAACGACGAGGTTTCGTAATAAGGAAGAATCAGCGATTGGGATAAAGAAACCGAGTAATAAACCAGATAAGACTAGGAGGAACATATTTTTTGATAAAAAATCATTCCATTTACGAAAGAAAATAAGCATAAATAACCTCCAGGGTGTATCCTGAGTGGGGAGTTGATGAGTGAATCTTTATCTATAGTATCATCTAGCATTATAATTATATAGAAAATAAAAATATAAGTTATATAATGACAGTATATTAATATTAGAAGGATTTACAGTTTATCTACCGAATAAATAAAATAATACGCACAAATTTATAATCCTTAACATAAAATCATAAGGACATTAGAGCACCGTTCTTTTAGGGGGGGATAAAATGGGTGAAAATAAGGTTTCCGATTCAGCAGTGGGAAATATGAACGAATGCCAAAAAACTGAAATGCTGCAAAAGGCTCTTTATTTAATTTCTGAAACAGCAAATTCAGCTTTGAATTTGGAAGAACTTTACCACTCCATACATAAGATTATTGGTGAACTTATTCCAGCAAAGAATCTTTTTATTGCCCTTTATGATGAAGTTGCTGATACGGTTCATTTTCCTTATTATATTGATGAATTTTGTGCAAATCCTGGAAAACGAAAGAATAAAAAAGGCTTAACTGAGTATGTCATTCGAACGGGGCAGCCTTTACTTGTTTCTCCCTCTGTATATTGTGAAATGTTTAAAAATGGAGAAGCGGAACAAATAGGAGCTTCGGCAATCGATTGGATGGGGATACCTCTTAAAACAGCTGGCAATAAAGTTATTGGCGTGTTAGCGGTGCAAACCTATGAACAAGGAATTCGGTATACAAAGGCCGATAAAGATATCTTAGCTTTTGTTTCTACTCAAGTAGCAATGGTAATTGAACGGAAGAAAACGGAGCAGGCTCTGCGGGAAAGTGAAGAACAGTACCGGGCTATTGTGGAAAACAGTCATGATGCCATTTATATTTTAAGTGAAAACAAAATCATGTATGCCAATGATAATTTATATACTTTATTAGAGATCAGTGAAGAAAGAGTCGATACCGTTAGTATTTTTAATTATATACACCCAGAGGATTTGACGCGGATTAAGGAATGGATTTATAAAAAAAATACGAGCAATCAAATACTTGCGGCCTATGAAGTCCGTATTCTAACACCCAAAAACCAGCTGAAATTTGTAGAACTTAATTTGACTAAAATTTTATATAAGGGTAAGGATGCTTTTATTTGGGCCCTCAGAGAAATCACGGAACGGAAAAAGGCAGAAAAACTGCAAAAAGCATTATATCTAATTTCAGAAACGGCAAATTCATCTCTGAACTTAGAAAATCTATATCGCTCTGTCCATGAAATCATTGGTGATCTTGTTTTAGCAGAGAACTTGTTTATTGCTTTATATGATGAAACTACAGATACGGTTCATTTTCCCTATCATATAGATGAAAAAGATAGCAATCCTGGGCCAAGAAAAAATGGCAAAGGGCTAACGGATTATGTAATTAAAACAGGCCAGCCTTTATTCATTTCTCAAGCGGACCACATTGAATTAGTAAAGCAAGGGAAAATTAAAAAAAGTGGAACTCTCTATGTGAACTGGCTAGGAGTACCTCTTAAGACTACAGAAAATGAAGTATTTGGTGTCTTAGGGGTGAAAACCTATAAAGAAAGTATTCCTTATACTGAAAAAGATAAGGATATTCTTAGTTTTGTTTCCAATCAAGTCGCCATGGTCATTCGACGTAAGCAAGATGAAACGCGCCTGAAATACTTGAGCTTCCGTGATTCTCTTTCCGGTCTATATAATCGCAGATACTTCGAAGAAGAAATGAGACGCATGGATAAACGTCGTCAAGGCTCGGTAGGAATGATTATTTTAGACGTGGATGGTTTAAAATTAGTGAATGATATGTTCGGTCATGATAGTGGTGATTTACTTCTTTCTAATGTAGCAAAACTTCTGAAAAGCTGTTTTCGTGATCAAGATATTGTTGCTAGGATTGGTGGCGATGAATATGCCATATTGCTTCACGATGCTGACCGGGAAGCGGTAGAGATTGCTTGTGCCCGGGTAAAAACTCGTATTTCCCAGGAAAATGTAGATAATCATCACCCACCTCTTAGTTTATCCATTGGGTTTGCTGTAAGTGATGATCCTAAGGTGCCAATGCGGGAATTATTTAAACAAGCAGATAGTAATATGTATCGCGAAAAACTGAGTCGTGGACAAAATGTGCGCGAGGCAATTATTCAGACTATGATGAAACTCCTAGAAGAACGAGATTTTATAACAGAAGGCCATGCTGACCGTATGCAAAGTATTGTTATGGAGTTAGGGTTAAAGTATGGACTTCCAGAAGAAAAATTGGATGATTTACGGCTATTTGCTCAATTTCATGATGTAGGTAAGATTGGTATTCCAAATACCATTCTTCAGAAACCTGCAAGGCTAACCCCTGAAGAAATGCAGGAAATGCAGTGCCACTCTGAGATTGGTCATCGGATTGCCCGTTCCTCTCCAGATCTTCTTCCTATTGCAGAATTAATATTAAAGCATCACGAATGGTGGAATGGGAAAGGTTATCCCTTGAGACTTGCAGGGCAGGAAATACCTATTGAATGCAGGATTTTAGCAATTGCAGATGCCTATGATGCTATGACGAGTGATCGGCCTTATCGTAAGGCAATTGGGCATGAAGCCGCCTTCGCCGAATTGAAACGCTGTGCTGGTACACAGTTTGACCCTGAGTTAGTAAACTTATTTATAGAGTCATATAAATAAAAAGGTTGGAATTAAGGATATGCTCCTTGATTCCAACCTTTTTTACTAGCGCTAGGCCGCGCACTCTCTGGCGATAATTTTATCTAGAATTTCAGC
>JAPUES010000124.1:7163-15253 GCA_027492445.1 Sporomusaceae bacterium
CCACCAAAACCGGCAGCAATTTTCAAGGCCTGATCATCTAAACCCAGGTGATAAGCCTGATTTGCTCCATACAAAATCTTCTCTGCACAGTTGAAATCTTCAATTTCACCATAACCTTGTTCTAATAAAGTACTTAACAACGTATATTCCTCCAACAGATAGCCTCAAGCAAATGTTAAGTCACTTACTCTTGGGCTTCATTTTATAATAAGAAATAGATTCGACCTCAAAAGGAAATCTCCTACTTTAGAATCAAATTCTTGCTCTTTTTTATCGATTTGCAGAAAGAAGGACTTTTATAAGACATATGGAATTTGCTTAAATAAGAATTCTATAAGAGGGAAGGGATAATGAAGTGAAGAAATTACCGTTTATAAAACTTATTTTACAATCATGACAGGAATGGTGGAATATTGGGAGACGGTAGCGCTGATACTACCTAAGAAAAATTCACTAATGCCGCTTAAACCTCGTGAGCCAATGACAATCAGATTATAAGTATCATTTTTTGTCAACGCTAATATTCGTTCGGCAGGATGACCAAATTCTAAAAGGGTTTCAATATTGGGATAATGATTTAATTCAACTTTTGCTAATTCAATAAGCTTATAGCCTGTTGATTCCACTTCTTCGATATTGACGGATAAAAAAGGAACTTCACCATGAAGAGCAATTGTTGGCAAAGTATAATGCGGCTGTACAACATGCACAATTGTAATGAGACTGCCAAATTTTTCGCCTAATTTACTAGCATATTCCAAGGCATGCCAGGCAGCTTCCGAGCCATCAATAGGAACTAAGATTTTTTCTAACATCAAGAACACCTCCGTCTATGTAACTACTAAATTCTACTTTCATTATAGCATAATGAGTGGAATTATTATACAGAAAATCCCGTCAAAGGGTTACTCTTGCCATGCTATAAAAATCATATGGTAGTAAAGTATAAGAAAAAAGAGGATGTGAACTATGGAAAGTGGGATAGTGCTTAATATTTTTTTCTGTATGATTCTCTTTGTGGGAGTTATGATAACTATGATGGGTTTGCCAGGCAATGTACTGATTGTAATTGCGGGTTTAAGCTATGGTTATTATGAGGATTTTGCACATATTGATTATGCTACCTTGGTAATTATTGTTGGTGCCTTTATTATCAGTGAACTGATTGAATTTGTTGCTGGAGTTATTGGTGCTAGAAAAGAAAAAGCCTCCAAACGAGGGATGGTGGCCGCGTTTGTTGGCACAATTTTAGGAAGTATAGGGGGGACGATGATCGTACCAGTGATTGGAACACTACTTGGTGCTTTTGCTGGGGCTGCTGTGAGTACTATTCTTGCAGAGTATTCTAAGACAAAGGATATTAAACTAGCAAAAAGAGTAGGAATTGGTGCAGTAAAGGGACAAATTGTCGGTATGGTTATTAAAGTCGTAACGGCTATTGGTATGGTGATTGTCCTTGTCTATCAGTTAAACTGGTCGGAATAGGGGAATTAGTCTATACTTTACTGCCTTTAGAACTTATAAATAACTGTCCCTTAGAATCAATGACGGCATACATAACTTGAGACGGACTTTTAATATTGCGATTCGCTAACTGAGCGGTTAGCCAGACGGTAGTAAGGTTCTCCTTTACTAAATTTTCTTCAATGACCTGACCATCCATAATTAATTCTACAGGAAAACGAGGATTGGGCAGATGAATATTCATATCCCCTTTCGTTACGGGCTGAAAATCAGGCTTCAATTGGATACTAAGCTGGCCTGTCGGTTCCATGGTTGCATGCATTACTTCGTTCATATCAAAAATCCCTTTTTCGCGTAACTGGGAATTTAGTTCATCTAGGTCATATCTCATCTCTTTCATGTTTTGTTTAAGGATACGTCCATTTTCTATCACCATACTTGGTGAGCCTTCAATGTGCCTGCGTAGCGAGCGATTGCTAATGCTAAGGACTGAAAGTAAATAGGTAAAGGCAAAAAAGAGGAAGAGATCAAAATAATGGTTCCAAAATTTATCAAGATCTGAGGCTACAATATTGCCAGCAATGGAGCCCATGGTAATGCCCGTGACATATTCGTAAAAGGTTAGTTGACCAATTTGAGTTTTACCTAAGATACGGGTAAAAAGAAGGAGGCTAAAGAAGATAAAAATAGTATGCCAAGCATCACTTAGTAGAGAAGTCACTTCCATATTGTCACCCTTTCTATTGTAAAATAAAGAAAATAAAATGATTTTCATGTATAATTATAGTTAAAAGTGCAGTTACCTTCGATTGGGTATTAGTTTCCCCATACTAGCATTGAATATTACAGCAATAAAAAAGAAAAGGAGTTATCGTTATGCCGCATATTATAATAAAGGGTATGGATAGTAATGATGTAAAAAAAATCAGTAAAGGGATGATTGATGAACTAGAAAGCATCGTAGCCTGCCCTCGGGAATATTTCACACTAGAAGTGCAGGATAGTACATTTATCGTTGATGGGGAAACTATACAAAAAGGTCCTTTTATCCAAATCAATTGGTTTGATCGCGGGCAAGATGTACAAGATAAGGTAGCGACTGCTATTACCAAACATATTGCTAATGCCGATCTAGGAAATGTAGAGATGTTTTTTACAATCTTAGAGCGCAATAACTACTATGAAGATGGAAAACATTTGTAATTTGTGTAGCAATAAAATGAATGTTGCATAGTTATACTATATTTGGTAAAATTAAATTGTTCAGAAAATTAAAATTCTTTTATAATGACTATCCACTGCTAATGAAAATGGTTTGATGGATTCGTGAGGGGGAAACAATATGTATGATATTTGTATTATTGGAGCAGGAGTCGTTGGTGCTAATATTGCCCGGGAACTATCAAAATATAAAGTAAAGGTATGTTTGGTGGAGAAGGAAGAAGATGTAAGCTGCGGTGCTTCCAAAGCAAATAGTGGCATTGTACACGGTGGCTATTCGGATAAACCAGGTAGCTTAAAGGCAGAACTGTGTGTAAAAGGTAACCGTATGTATGAAAAACTCAACAAAGAATTGAACTTTGGCTATCGAGAAACAGGGTCATTGGTATTGGCTTTTCGCGAGGAAGACCGAAAAACCTTAGAAATGCTTTATGAGTATGGCATTAAAAACGGGGTAGGTGGTCTTTCTATCATTGATGGTGACAAGGCTAGAGAAATGGAACCCTATTTAAGTAAGGAAGTCACATCCGCCCTGTACTGTGCCGATGCAGGTGTAACTTCTCCTTATGAATTTGTAATCGCTTTGACGGAAAATGCTATTACCAATGGAGTAGAGTTAAAGCTTAGTACAAAAGTAATTGGGATTGAAAAGCGGGAAAATTATTTTAGCATTACTACGAATCAGGGAGAAATTAAAGCTAGCTATGTAATCAATGCTGCTGGCATTTATAGTGACAAAATATCTAGTATGATGGGGATTGAAGGCTTTCATATTACCCCTCGCCGCGGCCAATATATCTTACTAGACAAAGAACAAAATTATTTGGCGAATACGGTAATTTTTCAAGTACCAACGGAACTCGGTAAAGGAATTCTAGTGACGACTACTTATCATGGAAATTTAATGATTGGCCCGAATGCAGAAGATATCGAAGATAAAGAAGATGTTGGTACAGACGAAGAAGTGATAGAAAAAATCGTTGCCCTTGCTAGAATATCGGTACCGGATTTTAATATGAAAAAAGCCATTACATCCTTTGCAGGCAATCGGCCTTTCTTAGATAAAAAAGATTGGACGATTGAAGAAAGTGTAGTAAAAGGATTTATAAATTTAGTTGGAATTGACTCTCCTGGTTTAACCTCATCACCAGCTATTGCTTTAAAAGTGGTAGGCATACTAAAGGACGCTGGCATGAAGCTAGAAGAAAAATCAGAGTTTATCGCCTATCGTAAACCTATTATTAAAGTAAAGGATAAAGATTTTAAAGGCGATATTAATGCTGCTGACCCGGAAGAACATATTATCTGTCGGTGCGAGCAGGTGACGGAAGCCGAAATTATTGATGCCTTACATCGAGGCATACCTATACAATCCATTGATGGAATTAAAAGACGTACAAGAGCAAGTATGGGTAAATGCCAAGGCGGTTTTTGCCGTAAACGGGTACAAGCCGTTATCGCGAAAGAACTTAATATTCCTCTTGAAGAGGTAACTCTTAGAGGCAAGGATTCACCGGGTTTGTCACACAGAGCAGAGCGAATAGAATATACAAAATTATAATACTATGAATAGGTGGAGGTTCTTTCAAGGGAAAGAACCTCCACCTATTGAATTGGTAGAATAAATTGATATGTTACACTAATCAGAAGATTGCGTAAAAATGTAAAAATTTCCTAAAAATATTTTTTGGTTATGTAGGAAAATAGTTTTATTTGTCGAATGTTATTAATGTACAATGTAAGAATTTTTAGGTGATAAGTAATAATTATGATGGTATAATTGTTAGATGTTGTTAATGGGAATTCGAGATACAATAATCACCAGTTACATTTAGTAACATAAAGAGAGAAAAGGAGAAACTTATGAGAAAAATGAAAACTATGGATGGTAATACTGCAGCCGCCTATATTTCCTATGCTTTTACAGATGTAGCGGCTATTTATCCAATTACCCCCTCTTCACCGATGGCAGAGTCTGTTGATGAATGGGCGGCTAAGGGAAAGAAAAATCTTTTTGGTCAAACGGTAAAAGTAATGGAAATGCAATCAGAGGCAGGTGCAGCAGGTGCTGTTCATGGATCCCTGCAAGCAGGTGCTTTAACCACCACCTATACTGCATCACAAGGTCTACTACTCATGGTGCCTAATATGTACAAAATTGCCGGAGAGCTACTGCCATCTGTGTTTCATGTAAGTGCTAGAGCGCTAGCCACGAATGCTCTTAATATTTTTGGTGACCACCAAGATGTTATGGCAGCAAGACAAACTGGGTATGCTCTGCTTGCAGAGAGCAGTGTACAAGAAGTTATGGACTTGAGCGCGGTTGCTCACTTAGCAGCACTAAAAGGAAAAGTTCCTTTTGTTAACTTTTTTGATGGTTTTAGAACTTCCCATGAAATACAAAAAATTGAGACTCTTGAATACGATGAACTAGCAAGCATGCTAGATATGGATGATGTAGATGCCTTTAGAAGAAATGCTCTAAATCCTGATCATCCAGTGCTGCGTGGCACGGCACAAAACCCTGATGTTTATTTCCAAGAAAGAGAAGTTTCCAATAAGTATTATGATGCTTTGCCTGAAATTGTTGAGAGTTATATGGCGCAAATTACTAAGTTGACAGGTCGCGAGTATCATCTATTTAACTATTATGGCGCACCTGATGCAGAAAGAATGATTATCGCCATGGGTTCTGTTTGTGAAGCCATTGAAGAAACCATCGACTATATGAATGCCAATGGTGAAAAAGTTGGTCTGCTCAATGTTCATTTATACAGACCCTTCTCTATTGAACATTTCTTTAAATATATTCCGAAGACCGTAACAAAAATTGCAGTACTAGATAGAACCAAAGAACCAGGCTGCTTAGCAGAGCCGTTGTATCTTGATGTAAAAACAGCTTATTATAACCAAGAAACCCGTCCACTTATTGTGGGGGGGAGATATGGTTTAGGTTCGAAAGATGTAATCCCATCTCATATTATTGCTGTTTATGATAATTTGAAAGCAAATGAGCCCAAAGATGGCTTTACGATTGGTATTGTTGATGATGTAACCAATAAATCTTTGGTAAATGGTCAAGATATTGATACGACACCAGAAGGTACGAAAGCTTGTAAATTTTGGGGTCTTGGCTCCGATGGTACAGTAGGTGCGAACAAAAGCGCCATAAAAATTATTGGTGATAAGACAGATATGTATGCCCAAGCTTATTTTGCTTATGACTCGAAAAAGTCAGGCGGTATTACTGTTTCTCATCTTCGCTTTGGGAAGAAACCAATCAAGGCTCCTTATTTGATTAACAAGGCTGATTTTGTAGCTTGTCACAATCAATCTTATGTGGATAAATATGATGTGTTAGTTGGTCTCAAACCAAATGGCAGTTTTCTTTTAAACTGTATTTGGAGTGAAGCAGAATTAGAAGAAAAATTACCAGGCTTTATGAAACGTTATATTGCTAATAATAATATTAGTTTCTATACCTTAAATGCCGTTAAAATTGCCCAGGAAATAGGCCTTGGTGGCAGAATCAACATGATTATGCAATCTGCATTCTTTAAAATTGCAAATATTATTCCCTTAGAAGATGCACTTAATTATCTAAAAGAAGCTGTAGTAAGCTCTTATGGTAACAAAGGGCAAAAAGTTCTTGATATGAATAATGCAGCCATTGATGTCGGGGTTAATGCGATTGTCAAGGTTACTGTTCCTGAAAGCTGGAAGACAGCCCAAGATAAAGTAGAAGACAAAGAAACTTTTGCCTGTGCTTGTAGCAGTACTACTGAGAAACAAGAAGTACCTGAGTTTATTACCAAAATTATGATTCCTATGAACAGACAAGAAGGGGATTCATTACCTGTCAGTGCCTTTACTGGCGGTATGGAAGATGGTACTTTCCCTCTAGGTACTGCTGCATATGAAAAACGCGGTATTGCCGTAAATATTCCAGAATGGCAAATGGATAATTGTATTCAATGTAACCAATGTGCTTATGTGTGTCCTCATGCTGTAATTCGACCAGTATTGGTAAATGAAGAAGAAATGAACAATGCCCCTACAGGTTTTACGGCGAAAGCGGCAATTGGTGCCAAAGAGCTACAGTTTAGATTGGCTATTTCTCCTCTTGATTGTACCGGTTGTGGGAACTGTGCTCAGGTTTGTCCTTCGAAAGAGAAATCATTGATTATGAAACCACTAGAAACACAAATGGAACAAGTACAGCTTTGGGATTATGCAACTACAATTGCCCCTAAAGCCAATCCTATGAATAAAAATACGGTAAAAGGCAGTCAATTTGAACAGCCTTTATTAGAATTCTCAGGTGCTTGTGCAGGTTGTGGTGAAACTCCTTATGCAAAATTGGTTACTCAATTGTTTGGTGATCGAATGATGATTGCCAATGCTACAGGATGTTCTTCCATTTGGGGCGGCAGTGCTCCATCTGTGCCCTATACAACCAATCATTTAGGACATGGTCCAGCATGGGCAAACTCTCTCTTTGAAGATAATGCGGAATTTGGCCTTGGTATGCACTTAGGTGTAAAAGCCGTAAGAGAAAAAGTAGCTAGTGATATTCAAGAAGCAATGAAACTAGAACTTAGCGGTGAATTAAAAGCTAGTTTAGCTGATTGGTTAGAAAATATGGATAATGGGGAAGCAAGTCGTACTAGAGCGCAGCAAGTCACAGAATTACTGGCGGCAGAGAAGGGCGAGAACTCGTTATTGAATGAAATTTATAAGAACAAAGATTTCTTAGTCAAGAGATCGCAATGGATTTTTGGCGGCGATGGCTGGGCCTATGACATTGGTTTTGGCGGACTTGACCATGTACTAGCTTCCGGCGAAGATGTAAATGTGATGGTCTTTGATACAGAAATTTACTCTAATACTGGTGGCCAGGCTTCTAAATCAACACCAGCGGCTGCAATTGCTCAATTTGCTGCCAATGGTAAAAAAACTAAGAAAAAAGACCTTGGTTTGATGGCCATGAGTTATGGCTATGTCTACGTAGCACAGATTGCTATGGGAGCCGATAAAAATCAAACTTTAAAGGCGATTGCTGAAGCAGAAGCTTATCCAGGTCCTTCCCTGATTATTGCGTACTCTCCTTGTATTAGCCATGGTTTACGACAAGGTATGGGTTGCAGCCAACTGGAAACTAAAAATGCTGTTGATTGTGGTTATTGGGGAATGTATCGCTATAATCCTACTCTTAAAGAACAAGATAAAAATCCTTTTATTTTGGATTCTAAAGAACCGACAGCTGATTTTAGAGAGTTTTTAATGGGTGAAGTTCGTTATTCATCCTTGCAAAAACAATATCCAGAACATGCTGAAGCTTTATTTGCTAAAACAGAAAAAGATGCAAAAGATAGATTGGCAACATACAAAAAATTAGCTCAGTC
>JAPUES010000125.1:0-6939 GCA_027492445.1 Sporomusaceae bacterium
CTATTAGCCTTATCGGTAGCTTATGAAGGGGAGCTGGCCAATGTAGATGCCTTTGACCAACCAGGAGTAGAAGCGTATAAGCGTTTAATGGGCCCACGGCTAAAAGAACTTAAAAAATAGGAATTGCCCTCGCAGAAAAAATACCCAATAAAATCCTGGTTTTTCAATACAGGATTTTGTCACTTTATGTAGAAGATGTACTGTGAGGTGGATGTCGTGCCAATTAAAATTATTATTGCTGATGATCATGCCTTGCTGCGGCAAGGGATACGAAATGTCTTAGAATTAGAGGAAGATCTTATTGTTATTGGGGAAGCGGGTGATGGGGAACAAGCAGTACAACAAGCTGCAGAGCTCATGCCCGATATTCTCTTACTGGATATAAATATGCCCAAAATGAATGGTTTGGCAGTTATTAAAAGAGTGGTAGAAGAGCAAAGGAAGGTTAGAATTATTGTATTGACCATTCATGATGATGAAAACTATGTAATTGAAGTGATTAAAGCGGGCGCCGTAGGCTATCTTCTCAAAGATATTGAGCCAGGTATGCTGGTGAAAGCCATACGAATTGTCCATGAAGGAGAATCCTTTATTTATCCCACCTTAGCCAAAAAACTATTTGGAGAAATTAGCCGCCAGCATACAAAGCATTTGGAAAACATCAAGATAGGGGAACGCCCTAAAGAGGAACGGCTTAGTTACCGTGAAATTGAAGTGTTAGAAATGGTCTGTAAGGGTTTTAGTAACCAAGAAGTTGCT
Source organism: Sporomusaceae bacterium (assembly GCA_027492445.1). Lineage (GTDB taxonomy): Bacteria > Bacillota > Negativicutes > DSM-13327 > DSM-13327 > CTSoil-075. Next base: position 760 of record JAPUES010000125.1, read on the forward strand.
AAGCATTTATTTTTAAGTGAAAAAACAGTAAAGAATCATCTTACGAATGTGTTTCGAAAAATTGGTGTTGCGGATCGAACGCAAGCTGTTCTCTATGCCATAAAAAATAAAATTGTCATTGTGGATTAAGACACATTTTAAAAAAATCGCCATATAATATCCTATCCCATAATAAAGGGGGTAGGATATTTTGTTTTTTTCTTATTCCATCAGTGTTATCTTACTGTCTCTTTCCATGTATGGTATATGGTGTGCTCTGCACGATATATGGAAATGGTGGCTAGCCCTTCCCTTAGGGGCAATGCCTACTGGTAGTTTTTTAGTGGTAGTTCGGAACTTAGATGGGGAAACAGAAGAGTTGCTACGCTTTTTAGGGAAGGAAATTGAAGAAAAAGGCATGGATTGGGATTTAGTAGTAGTTGTTACTGGCTTGCATGAGTTGCCTTTTGGGTTTGTCGAGCGCTTGCTTGGTGATGGGGATAGAGTGCAAGTGCTGCTCAGTCCTACTGGTCACCAAGTGATTGACGAAGCTATCGGCCTATGCCAGGGTAAAGTTGTACATATTTTGGATTTATGTCATCGCCTGAGTCACGAAGAATTTATGGCTGCGGTATGTGCCTTGCTAGGGCAGGAGAGACAGGAAGTTGCAGTCCGGAGGATGTTGGAGTGATTGATGCTGAAAGAGGAGCAAGTCATACATAATCGCAACTTGTTTTTGGGCAATGAGAGTCAAGGCCGGGGGCAGTATAGAATTGTGGGCGGTGCAAAGGGTAGCAAGTTTTCCCTGCTGAAAATGTTTTTTGACAGTGCTTGCTTTCCATAGTACGGGTAGCTCTGCACCCCCAAGTAGTTTAATCATTGATTGATAAGGCTTTTGCTGGTTTTCTGTTACACTCATTAGGGCGTGGAGGTTGATGTAGCCAATGCTTATATCGCCAGCAACTCGAGGCAGGCGCACCTTGAGTGGGCAAAGGACAAGTCCTGGCGTGAGGGCTAAGGGCTGGAATATACTGCTAGCAGTGGCCTGAGAAGCGTTTTGTTTTAAGGCTGTCAGGTCTTTCGCTAGACTGCGAGCTAGCTGGTTAAGTACCGTGGAGATGCGGCGCTGGGTAATGATTTGACTGCCGTTGATAAAGAGGATGCGCGTATTATCACCAGTGCTCGTATAATAAGGAAGAATAGCAGCAATGCTATCTATATTGGGGATTTCTGTAAACATAGTAATCGACCTCCTGAAAAAATAGTTTGTAAAAGTTTTATGCAAAACGTACGTTCTGCAAGAACTAAACATAGAATAACAAATAATGGAAATTTTAGCAAGAGGAAATATAAAGAAATTGTATAATTATACCTTCCTTATCACATACTAACTATCAATTGCAGAATATAGGAGGCACTATTGATGTTAAATGAAGGTATAGATAATACAGAAGATACTTATAAATGCAGTCGGTGTGGTGGAATGTTTCCTTCCCGTGGTGATCATGTTGTACACTGTCCTTTTTGCTCTATGATTTGTGATGAAATCAAATGCCGTATTGTGGCCATGAATCCTGAAGAATATTAAAGAATAACAAAAAAATAAAAGGGAAATTTATCTATCTGTCGAAGTAATATTAGGACACAGGTTATGGCTTAATAATAGTTATTTCCTGCTAGTGAATAAGTGTAGGAGGTTGATACATACTATGGCCTATGGAAAATCAGATGCTAAAAGTACAAGTACTGCAGGACTAGAGGACGTACTTATTTTGCTAAGAGAAGATTTAATTGGTGAATTACAGGCGATTAATCAATATCAAGCTCATATTGATAGAATTGATAATGAGGAAATTAGAGAATTGTTAGAACATATTCGTGATGATGAAAAAGAACATGTAGCAGAAATTACCCATGCTATCTCACGCATTGATGCCATTCAGCGCGAAAAATTTGCTCATGACCATACTGCTGGTGCAGAAAAAGTAGTCGCTAACACAGATGAAAGCACCATTTTAACAGTGGGCAGTATGTTTGGTAAGTAATCAATAGAGAGGAGGATCATTATGGATATTTTAGATCGAAAAGCCGCGCCTTTAACAGAAAATGAATGGGTAAGGATTGATGAAGCCGTTGTGACTACCGCTCGCCGGATGTTAGTTGGGCGTAAGGTCATTGAAGTTCTTGGCCCTTTAGGCTCAGGAGTATATAGCATTCCTTACTCTTTATTTGGCGGTAAATCGCCAACGGGTATTGATATGGTGGGGGAAGAGGATAATTTTGTCGTTGAGCCTACTTCTCGCGCTACGGTGAATTTACCAATGCTATATAAGGATTTCAAAATTATGTGGCGTGATGTAGAAGCCGATCGTCATTTAGGGCTGCCCTTAGATGTTAGTACTGCTGCGGTAGCTGCTAACTATATGGCTGTGCAAGAAGATGATTTAATTTTTAATGGTAATAAACAGCTTGGCCATGAAGGGCTATTTACGGCTCCAGGGCGTCAAGTAGTAACGATCAGTAACTGGGATGAGACAGGCAGCGCTTTAGCCGATGTGGTCAAAGCCGCTAGCGCCTTAAGTGAGGCTGGTCATTATGGACCTTATGCTATGGTGGTAAGCCCGATTCTTTTTGGCCGCATGGTCAGAATGTATGGCAATACGGGGATGCTAGAGCTTGACCAAGTTAAGGCCTTGATTTCTGGTGGAGTGCATTATTCCAATGTAATTAGTGGCAGTAAAGCAGTCGTGGTAGCCACTGGTGGTCACAATCTTAATTTAGCAGTAGGGCAAGATATGATAACGTCCTATATGGGGCCTACGAATATGAACCATGTTTTTAGAGTACTAGAAACAACAGCCCTATTAATACGTCGCCCGGATGCTATTTGTACTATTGAATAGGTAACTAGCATGGTAACCGCAGAGGCTTAGGCCCTGCGGTTTTACTTTGTCCCGCATTAACCTTTTCTTGCAGGCGATGAGACTGGCGAGTATAATGTTAGAGGAATAAATAGAGCTTTTGGGGTGAGTTATGGGGATTTTACGAGTAGAAGGTTTAACTAAGGCCTTTGGCATTGAGACGCTATTTACAGGCGTAAGTTTTGAACTGGGCCGAGGAGATAAAATTGGTTTAATTGGCGGGAATGGTACGGGGAAGACCACGTTAATGCGCTGCCTTCTTGGCATGGAAGAAATAGATAGTGGGCAGGTGGCAATTCCTGCTGGGGAAACCATTGGTTATGTTCAGCAGGATGGCAATCTAAACCATAGCACTTTATATGAAGAATTATGCTCTGCTTATGAAGATGTACTTAAGTGGCAGGAGGAAATGCGGGCCTTAGAGGAACGGATTGGGAGTCAAGAGGGAGAACTCTTAGCAGGGCTAATGAAGGAATATGCTCAGATTGTAGAAAAATTTGAGCGAGGCGGAGGCTATGAATATGAGAATCGCATCCGCCGCGTAGCCTTTGGTCTTGGCTTTACGGCAGAAGATTTTCCTCGAGAACTCGATACCTTTTCGGGAGGACAAAAAACGAGAATTTGTCTAGCCAGGGCTTTGATTCGTCAACCTGATTTTTTATTTTTAGATGAACCGACCAATCATTTGGATATTGGTATGGTAGAGTGGCTAGAGGAATTTTTAGCAAGCTATAGCGGTGGTGTATTAATTATTTCTCATGACCGTTATTTCTTAGATAAAGTGGTGAGCCGTATCGCTGAACTAGAGAATAAAACCTTAACGGCTTATAAAGGCAACTACACCTCCTATTTGCAACAAAAGGCTGAAAGAATGGCGGCACTAGAAAGTGCTTATGGTAAGCAACAGGAGCATATTGCCAAAACGGAAGCCTATATTCGTATGTACCGGGCGGGTATTAAATGTAAACAAGCCCGCGGGCGAGAAAAACAATTGCAACGGTTAGAACGGATTGTGCTACCTGCAGATGTGGCACGCTTTGATTTTTTTGGTTTTAATCCTCCAGGTGAGTGTGCAGAACGGGTTGCTGAACTAGAAGAAGTGACCGCTGCTTATGGTGAGCGAGCGGTGTTTGAAAAGGTATCCATGCTCATTCGTAAGGGGGATGGAGTGGCGCTGGTCGGTCCTAATGGGGCAGGGAAAACCACCTTGCTCAAACTGCTTACCGGTGAATTGTCGCCTGTTAAGGGCAGAGTCAAGCTAGGCAGTAGAGTAAAGGCCGGCTATTTTTCTCAGGAACATGAAGGGCTGAATGCTAAAAACTCTATCGTCAATGAGATTATGATCGAGTTTGGTTTTAGTGAAGAACGGGCTCGACATTACCTAGGAGCATTTTTATTTCAAGGTGATGATGTTTTTAAAATTATTGGTGAGTTAAGCGGTGGTGAAAAAGCGCGCCTTGCCATGCTAAAATTAATGTTAACGGGGGCTAATTTTTTAATTTTGGATGAACCGACCAACCATCTTGATATTCCGGCTAAGGAAGCTGTGGAAGAAGCCATATTGAGTTTCCCAGGGACTTTTTTGACTGTTTCTCATGATCGGTATTTCTTAGATAAGGTTGCCAATTGCATGGTGGAGCTTTCCGAGGGGAAGCTTCGTGAGTATGCGGGGAATTATAGTTATTATCGGGAAAAGCAAATGGCTGAAAATAAGGCAATGGCGGCGGCTGAGGTGCTGGTTACTCGCAGCGCGGAAAATAAGAAAAAACAAGAGAAGCCTCGCCAACGCACGACGGATAGTGAAAAAATTCTTAGAAACCAGCAAAAACTAGAAGGGGAAATTGCCATGCTAGAGGTGGCTGTGAAGGAAATTGAGTATCGACTCAATGATCCTGCTAGTCATGGCGATATGTCTGCTAGCCAGGAATTAGCGGATGAATATAGTAAGGCCCAGGCGGAGCTTGCTGAGAAGTATGATGCTTGGCTCGAGCTGACGGAGAGCTGACGGAGGACAGAGTGCTTGCTTTTGGACGGCCAAGACTGAGCATAACTAACGCTTCACCGTGTTACTTGACTTACGCTTATAGTTATGCTCAGTCTTGGCCTGGCTTATTGCTATAAGGGGTGTTTTTCTTTTTAATTACGCTGACTTGTGTGTCGAGAGACATGTAGGTCGGCTTTTGTTTTGCCTATTAGGGCGTGGTAGAGTAAGTCAGCGCTAGTATATGAGAAACCGGTTTCTCGCCAAAGGGTGAGAAAAATAGAGTTATTAGATTTGGTTAAGAAGGCTCAGATGGGTGATGGTGAGGCTTTGCAGGAAATTTGTCTGCGATTTACGGGGCTTATTAAGAAATATGCTTTTCAGCCCCATATTCGTCCTATTGCCGAAGAAGCCCAGTCCCAAGGATGGCTAGCCCTTGTTGCGGGCATTCGAAAGTATGAAGAAGGCTCGGGGGTGCCCTTTCCTGGTTATATCGAAAGTCAGGTAAAGTATGCTGTTTGGAATTTGTTTAAGCGCGAAAGGCGACGCTGGGAGCAGGAAATACAGCTAGAGGGCGGGCAAGAAGAGGATGGACTAGGATTGCTTGCTAAGCTTCCTGCTAGCAGTGATGTGGCTATGGAAGTGGAATTAGAGTGGTTATCCCAGGAGCTAAGGAAAGTCCTGTTGACTTTGCCGCAGAAGCAGGCCGAGGTTATTGTGCGAACGGTGATTGGCGGAGAATCCTTAACAAAGGTGGGAGAGGAGCTAGGGATAACGCCCCAAGGAATTTATAATTTGCGTAAGCGAGGATTTGCCCGTTTAAAAATCCTGTGTGCTGGAATGTATAGAGATGTAAGGCAGTAAGGAAGAGATGGGGAAGGGAGGAGAGCCCCATGGGCCTTTGATTTTAGAAGAGGAGGAGGTGATACTATGGCAGTGAGTAAAGTACCCCAAGGCAGTCGCATGATTATTACGATTCAAAGCGGCCTAAATGCAAGCAACCAGCCAGTTTTTCGTCAACGCACTTATAAAAGTGTGAAAACAACTAGTGTTGATGCTGATGTTTATGCAATTGCAGAAGCTATGGGAAGTTTGCAAAAATATCCGGTTACAAGCATTTCTCGCTTTGACGAGGGTAAGCTTATTAATGGCTAGTTAGGAGCGTTTGGAATTCTCATGTAGGACGGCGAGGGATGAGCAAAAAAAAAACATCCCCCGTTGACAAAAAAAAACCCTATAGTAAAAAAAATACCACCCCGGGTAAATATATTTTTATTTTTTTTTTTCCGGAATGGGTAA
>JAPUES010000125.1:6949-15149 GCA_027492445.1 Sporomusaceae bacterium
AGCTGGGAGCGTTTGGGATTCTCACTTAGGACGGCGAGGGATGAGCATAACTAACGCTTCAACCTTTCACTTAACCTACGCTTATAGTAATGCTCATCCCTCGCCTGTTATAGCTATTTTTAGTTGTTTTTCGCGAGAGTGAGTATTTGAAAGGAGGTGTATAGAATGGTAAAAACTTTAGAAATGGTGTTTCGGAATGAAAGTGGCAAGGAAGTGGTAATCAGCATTGCGGAGCCTAAGGAGGACTTGACCTTGGCCCAAGTCAATACGGTGATGCAGGATATTGTCGCTAAAAATGTATTTAGTACAAAAACTGGTGACTTGGTGCAGATTGTAGAAGCTCGTATTCGTAGTAATGACATGGCAGTACTGGCTTAGGTCATAAGGATGGTGGCGACATGGAGCAATTATTGACCTACTCAGCAAACTATGGCTTTCCGATGGTAATTTGCTTATACTTACTAATTCGCATTGAGGGTAAGCTAGAGTTATTGTCTGGGAGTATCAATGATTTGGCGAAAGTCATAGCGGGAAAACTCTAGGGGTTATTGGGCAAAGACGGCAAAGCGCTTAGATGCTTTGCCGTCTTTGTGCATGTATAGTTATAGCATTTTTCTAGCCTTATGCAGGATTTATGCAGAAAAATGCGAATATCAAGGGAAAGAAGATTAGATAACGGGGTAGTGTGCGTGGAACATTTAGAAGGAACGGTTGAAAATATAATATTTCAAAATAAAGAGAATGGTTTTATTGTTTTTAAATTAAAGCCTTCTAATGAAAATTCTCCTGTTGCCGTCGTTGGTAGTATGCTGTCGCCTTTAGTAGGAGAGCAGCTAGAACTTACGGGAGAATGGGTGGAACATACTCGTTTTGGGCGGCAGTTTAAAATGGAAAACTACAAAAAAATTGCTCCTTCTAGTGTAAAAGGTATTGAACGGTTTTTGGCATCGGGGGCGATTAAGGGGATTGGGCCGGCGATGGCAACTCGCCTTGTTAAGCAATTTGGCCTTGAAACTTTGAAAATAATTGGGGAGAAACCTCATCGGTTACTAGAAGTCGAGGGCATTGGCAAGAAAAAAGGGGAAGCCATTCATAAGGCTTATGCTGAGCAATCGGAAATGCATGAAGTCATGCTGTTTTTAGAAATGAATGGAGTGACTGGAGCCTATGCGGGTAAAATTTTTGAAAAATATGGCTTCTTAGCCATTGAAATAGTAAAGGATAATCCCTATCAGTTGGCTCAAGATGTAAGGGGAATTGGTTTTCGTACAGCAGACCAGATTGCCATGTCTCTTGGCATGGAGCGCAATCACGGGGAACGGTTGACAGCCGGCATTGATTTTGCTTTGCTGCAAATTTCCCAGGCGGGTCACTGTTGTGTGCCCGAAGATATTTTGGTTAAGGAAGCAGGGAAACTGCTGGTGGTTGATCCGGCAGAAGTAGCTCTTCATATGTCGGAACTCATTGCTGATAATCGCCTGTGTGTCGAAGATTTTCATGGGATGACGCTCGTCTATCCTCGCTATTTATATTATGCGGAAAAAAGAGTAGCAGAGCGACTACTCCTCTTAAAAGATCGAGCAAAACAGGCGCCGAATGATGATTTTACAGGGATTGTTGCTGGATGGGAAAGCAAGTCAGGCATCACCTTGGCTGCCGCTCAGCATGAGGCGGTATTGTCTTCTTTGGAACATGGTGTACTCGTACTGACAGGAGGACCGGGAACGGGAAAGACTACTGTTGTACGGGGAATGCTGGCCGTGCTAGAAGCTCAGGGGTTTAAACTGCTACTTGGTGCGCCGACGGGGCGGGCGGCAAAACGCTTGAGCGAAGCTACCGAACGTGAGGCGATGACTGTCCATCGTCTGCTGGAATCGGCAGGAGGAGTAGAGGGTGCACCAATCTTTATGCGCAATGAAGACCAGCCTTTAGAAGCAGATGTGGTGATTATTGATGAAGTATCCATGATGGATATTTCTTTAATGAATTATTTTCTCCAAGCCATTCCTGATGGTTGCCGAGTTATTTTAGTAGGCGATGTTGATCAATTGCCAGCTGTTGGGCCTGGTTCGGTGCTAAAGGATATTATCCGCTCTGCTACGGTGCCGGTGGTGCGCTTGACAGAAGTTTTTCGCCAAGCCGAAGAAAGCATGATTGTCATGAATGCCCATCAAATTAATCGAGGCTTGCCGCCGGATTTTCGTAGCAGTGATTTTCAATTTTTAGAGATTAATGACAGTGAAGGGGTAGCAAGAGCAGTAGTCGAGCTATGCCGAGATGCACTGCCCCAGGAAGGGTATAATGTATCTTATGATGTGCAAGTCTTATCTCCCATGCACCGGTTGGTGTGTGGCGTAGAAAATCTCAATAAGCTGTTGCAAGGGGCTCTAAATCCCGAAAGGGACGGTAAGGCCGCCATGCAAGGAGCCAATCAGGTTCTCCGGGAAGGGGACAAGATTATGCAAATGAAAAATAATTATACTAAGGGTGTTTATAACGGAGATATTGGCTTTGTGACGGGCATTGAACAAGGGCGAGTGGCGGTGCGCTACCCAGAACAAGATGTAATCTATGAACGGGGCGAGGTGGAGGAACTTCATTTGGCCTATGCTATGAGTGTACACAAAAGTCAAGGGAGTGAATATCCAGTGGTGATTGTGCCCTTAATTTCAGGTCATCATATTATGCTGCAACGCAATCTCTTATATACTGCTGTCACTAGGGCTAAAGAGCGGGTTATCTTACTAGGCAGCAAGGCTGCTCTTACTACTGCCTTATCTAACGACCGGACAAAACGGCGCTACTCCTTGCTCGCCGAACGCTTAGTAGGAGATGAATTATGATTCGTAAGTGTTGGAACATCTTTCTAGATATTCTTTATCCCCCCAAATGCCCTGCTTGTAAAGAAGCTGTGTATGAACATGGCGCCTGGTGTCAGCCTTGTCTAGGAAAAATTCTATCCGTAAGGAAAATTAACGTTCTTGAGCATAAGTTAGCCTTTCTTGATTCTTGCCAGGTCGTATGTGAATATGGGGGAGGATTAAAAACTATCCTCCACGATATGAAATTTCGTCAACAAAAGCGTTATGCTATTCATCTACGCTGGCTGCTAGAGCAAAGTATTAAGGCAAGTGGATTTTCTCGGAGCTCCTATGTTATCCCCGTGCCCCTGCATCAGGAACGTCTTACAGAACGGGGATTTAATCAAACGGAAGTTATTTTTAAAGATTGGGCGGTGGAGGGGGGATTGCTCTGGCGTCCTTACCTGCTAGAACGCACTCGCATTACATTGCCCCAGTGGGAACTGAATCTTACAGAGCGAAAAGGGAACCTTAAGGGCGCTTTTGGCGTTAGGGATGGAGAAAATATAAAAAATAAGAATATTATTCTCGTAGATGATATAATAACAACAGGCATTACCTTAGATGAGTGTGCCAAAGTTTTAAAAAAGGCAGGTGCAGCTAGCGTCCAAGGATTGACCATTGCTAGTGGTTCTCCGTAAGGTTATAAAATTGGTACTAGGAATTTTCTTGAAAAATTGATATGATAAATAATAAAATTTGAAAAAGAAATAGGGGGATATACTATGGGCCTTAAGAATTGTGCTGAGTGTGGAAAAATCTGTATGGAGAATCCTAGTAAATTATGCCCAGAGTGTTATGCGCAAGAAGAAGAACATGAACATATCATTGGTGAATACTTACGAGAACAAGGAAAAGCCACCCTTGAAGAGATACATGAAGCCACAGGTGTTAAAGAAAAAATCATTGTCCGTATGCTGAAAAGCGGAAGGTTATTTAGTAATGGGCTAATTGGCTATCCTTGTGAAATGTGCCGCCAGCCTATTTATGATGGTCGGTTATGTACAAGCTGCGCAGGTGGTTTATCAAAACAAGTTCAGCAAAGCCATGAAAGAAGACCTTTAGGAGAACCAGCAGAACATGAACGAACGGGCGTGCGAATGTACACCAAAGATACAATTGTAAAAAAATAAATAGATTTTTTTATGGCGGGGATTAATGTCCCGGCCATTTTTGTCGATAATACTAGTGAAGAAGTTTAACGTGCAGATTGTGAGGTGGAAATAGTATGATTATTTCAGGAAAACCAATCCAAAATGTTGCAAAGGTTTATGGGGAACAAAACCAAGCAACCAAAAGTGCTAAAGTAGGAAAAACTCCAATTACTCAAGGGAAGGATGAATTTATTTTATCTTCAGGGGCCCAAGAGTTTGGTCAAATTTTTAATGCAATTCGCGGTATATCGGATGTAAGGCTAGAAAAGGTTAATGAATTTTCTGCGAAAATTAATGAAGGCACTTATCAAGTAGATTCTATGAGCGTAGCAGAAAAAATGCTAGGTAATTATATTGGCTGATGAGATAAATAGAGGAGAGTAACATGAAAGAAAAATGGGATGCGTTACTTGTTGTGCTACACAAGATTCTTAATATATATCAGGAGCTATTACTACTCAGTCAGCAAAAAAAACAAGTCATAGTGGCGGTTAAACCGCAAGAATTAGAGAAAATAACCAAACAAGAAGAAGTTCTCATTATGCAGGTAGGTAAATTAGAAAATATGCGGGGGAAAATCGTACGGGAACTTATGACTGTGCATGGCATGCTAGAAGGGGATGCTTCTCTTGCTCGACTGCAAGAAATAGCCTCGCCGGATATGAGGGAAAAGCTTACGGTCTTTAACGAAAAGATAGACGCCGTTATGGCAGAGCTGGTGCCTCTTAATAAGCTTAATTCCGAACTTATTGAACAGGCGCTAGGTTTTATTAACTATAATATAAATATTCTCTCGCAAACTGCAGTGGGGCCTACATACGCGGCTAAAGGGCAAGCGAATGAGCAAACCAAGCGGACCGTATTTGATGCGAAAGTATAAAGGAGTAATAAAATGAGTTCAACTTTTGCTGGACTAAATACAATGGTGCGGGGCTTATATGCACAGCAAACTTCATTAGATACAGTTGGACACAATGTTTCTAATGCCAGTACCGCTGGCTATTCCCGTCAAAGTGTAAATTTAGCGACAACAACACCAGAAACAATTTATACAGGAAACGGTAGCGTGCAAAAAGGAACAGGGGTCGCGGTAACGTCGATTGTTAGAGCGCGAGATTTACTTGTCGATAAACAAATGTGGACAGAAAACTCTACTCTCAATTATGGGCAGGTTACTCAGGCGTCCTTGGCAAAAATTGAAGGAGCATTTGGTGAGCCGTCGGCCACAGGAGTGCAATCCGTTTTAAATAATTTTTGGGAATCCCTGCAGACCTTGGCTACCAATGCCTCGGATGTTGGAGTGCGTACTGCCGTTCGTGAACGTGGTGTGGCTTTGGCAAATACCATACAACACAGTGCCCAACAACTTAAAGATATGGTTGCCGATCTTAATTCAACCATTGAAATTAAAGTAAGCTCTATAAATCAAAGCGCATCGGAAATTGCAAGTTTAAATAAACAAATTCGCAATATCGAAGTAGGGGGAATGGATCATGCTAATGATTTGCGGGATAAACGCGATTTACTAGTAGATCAGTTATCCTCCCTTGTTGATGTGCGGGTAACGGAAGGTTCTGATGGTACTTTTACAGTACAAACGGGAAGCGTTATCTTGGTAAATGGTGATGATTATAAAAAATTGACAACTGATTTACCTGCAGGTACGGTAATAACCGATCCTGATTATGGCTACGAATTAAAAAAAATTTCCATTGCAGGTACTTATCAGCCTGTAACTTTCACGAATGGTGAAGTACAAGGTATGATTGATATGCGGGATTCTGATCAAACGGGTGTGAAGAAATATCTCAATGACTTGAGTACCATGAGTCAATTCTTATTACAAGATTTTAATCAGGTTAGTCGCAGTGGCTATGGTACTGATAACAGTACGAATAACAATTTCTTTGGTGCTGGGGATAACACCAATCCAGATTATATGGATTCTCTCGTTTCTGGTGCTTTTACCAAAGGTGAGTGGATTCAAAAACTTCAAGTCAATCCGGATTTATTTAATGCAACCAATGGTATTGCCAAAATTGCGGCAAAAGCTGCTAGCAATAGCATTGGTGTTACCCAAAGTAGTGCGGCTGGAGGATCAGCGGCTGTTTTTGCAACAGGTACTTATTCAGGCGGAGAGACGCCGACCAGTGTTGTCATAAAGGCATCCACTGTTGTTGGTAATACCATTAATAATATCCGCTATTCTACGGATGGTGGTGTGACTTATAACTCTACAGATATACCTGTAAATGCCAATGGATCTTATTCTCTTTCCATTAGTGGTCTTACTGTAACCATGTATATAAAAGATGATGCTACAAGTACAAATGCCGTTAATGACACCTACAGCTATACTTTGGATAAGAATACTGCCAATAGTAGTATTTCAGTAACACAAAGTAACGCCTTAGGAGGAGTAGGGGCGATTACTTCTGCGACAGGGACCTACACACAAGGTGATATAGCAACTGCCGTTGTAGTGAAACCCGTTAGTATTGATGCAACAACAACAGCGACAACAATAGCGGGGCGAATCACCCAAATTAAATACTCTACAGATGGTGGTACCAACTGGAGTACCACAGCGATAAGTTTAAATACAGATGGAACATTTTCTATTCCAATCAGTGGGATTACAGTTAAAATGCAACTAGCAACGGACACTGATAATACAACAAATGATCAATATAAGTTCACCTTATCAAAAGGCAATGTTGCTAGTGGAGATAATGCAGTATTACTAAGTAAAAGGCTAAAAGTTGATACCAAGGCTGCCCTTGGGAATGCGTCTCTTGATGGTTATTATTCATCCATGATTAGTGCTCTAGGTGTCAAAAGCCAAAATTCAATACGCCTTACTGAGAATCAACAAACCTTAGTTGATCAAATCACCAATTGGCGTGAGTCTGTTTCAGGGGTAAATATGGATGAAGAAATGGCGAATATGATTAAATATCAAAAAGGCTACTCAGCAGCGGCTAGAATGTTAACGACCATGGATGAAATGCTGGATAAATTAATTAATGGTACAGGTATGGTTGGTCGATAATTTGCATGGTAGATAAAGAGGTGAAAAAATGAGAATAACGAATAATATGACCCATTATGGATTTTTGCGTAGTCTGAATAAATCACAGCAACGTGAATATGCCGTTCAAGAACAATTATCCGATGGAAAGGCTATACATCGTCCTTCCGACGATCCCGTCAAAACGGTGCGAAGCTTGCGCTTTAACACCAATTTGGCAATGAATGAACAATTTACACAAAACCTTCAAGATGCTCAATCGTGGATGGATAATACGGATGGTGCTATGAAAGATTTGAGCTCTATCATGAGTAAGGTGAATGAGTTAGTAATTAGTGCTGATGATACAAAGACGACGGTAGATTTAAATACGATTGGTAAGCAAATTGATGAAATGATTAACCAAATTGTGTCCATTGGCAATACCAAAATAGGTGATAGATATGTTTTTGCTGGACAAAATGATTCTACTCAGCCCTTTCTTCGGACAACGATAAAGGATCCAAACTCTGATAAAATGCAAGAGGTGGTTGTATATAATGGTGATAGTGGTAAAATCTCTATGCCAATACAACAAGGGGCGGTAAATCCAAATCAAGATAGTATTAATCTCACTGGGGCAGATGTTTTTGGACCAGTGACCGATGTATATGGTCAACAAACGGTTTCAGTATTGAATCGACTCCTAGAAATTAAAAATGAATTAGGCAAAACAGCTGGGGTCAACCAGACTAATAAAAATGGTGGTATAGGTACGGTCGGTGGCACTTATACAGCGCCAGGATTTGCTAATTTTGATGTAAGAGTAGATAGTGTTGTTGGTGGACAAGTAGCCACTGCCTCTTATTCTAATGATGGTGGTAATACCTGGCTACAGGTCGGTGCAGCTGGTACGTCAATTACTCAGGGAGATCCTTCGATTCTTGATTTGCCGAATGGTGTAAAATTTAATATTACAGCAAGTGGGAGTAATGCCCAAAATAATGTTTATTCCTTCCGTGTGCCACAAACACCGAGCGTGGTAAGTCAAAGTAATGCAAGTGGCGGTGCTGGTTCTATCAATGGGATTTATACTGGAACAGGAAATACATCCTATACGGTACGTATTACTAGTAAAGATGCACTTGGACAGGTTGATGGTGCGGACTATTCAC
>JAPUES010000126.1 GCA_027492445.1 Sporomusaceae bacterium
GTTCCTAAAGCTAACTTTATTGATAAGCAAGATTATTTTGTTTTAAAACAATCTGAAATGAAAGATTTTAAAATGATTAATAAAAATATTAGTGAATTTGTAAGCTCTTTAATTGTTATAACAGAGTTAGGTTTTGAAAAGATTTGTAAGTATTTAAGTATGCCAGATAAGCTTTGTTTATTTCCTAAGATAGTTAAAGAGAATCTCTCAAATAATGTCCCAATGTTAGATATAAAATGGAAAAAAGAAGTAAGGACAAATGTACCAGAGAATCATTTAATTCAAGATTGGATAGCTGAAATAAAACGAAAAGTAGTAACATTTGAAGAATTATTAAAAATTTATAATCGGTACAATACAGAGGAAGGGCAGGAAGGGGTAAAATATGCTTTAAAAATTATAAGTGCTGAGATATGGGGACACACTAGTGAATTGCTAAAACAAAAATATAATTTAATAGATAAACACGTATAGTGATGAAGGACAGTCTAGAAATAGGCTGTCTTTTCTTATGCTTATTTTAGAAAGAAGGTGCAAAAATGTCTAATATTCAAGAGGAAAGATTAAAAAACTATATATCAGCAGAAAAAAAAGCCTTGGAATCTCAAGAATATCAAGTTAATGGACAGCGAACCAAAAGGGCTGACCTAAGTCAAATATCAACAGGTATTAATGATTTATTATCAACCGGAGCTGGTGGTAGCTCTTTTGGTAGGTCAAAAAGAATTATTTTAAGAGATTTGTGAGGTAAATAAATTATGGGTAAAAAACGTAACAAGCAAAAAGCAAGATTACCAACAAAACCAATTTCAAATATTCCTGATATAGCTAGGAAAGTTGTTAATACCGGATACTCAGAGAGTGGTGCAAGCTTCAAAAAAGGAAGTTTAGCAGGTTGGAATCCAATAAAAAGCAGTCCACAGTCTGATATTGATGTTAATTTAAAAACATTAAGGGCAAGAAGTGCTGACTTAGTTACTAGCTATCCAATTGCTTCATCAGCTATAAATACATCAAGAACAAATGTTATTGGTGCAGGGTTAAAGATAAGCCCTAAACCTAAATACAAAATACTTGATATATCAGCTGAAAAAGCAGAAAAATGGTCACAATTAGTCAAAGAAGAGTTTGATTTGTGGGCCGGTAGTAAACATGCGGATTTATTTAAGAAAAACAGTTGGTACGATTTACAAGATATTGCTTATCAATGTTATTTGATAGATGGTGATAGTTTTGCGGTCTTTAAATACAGAGAATCTAATCAAGCCATGCCCTATTCGTTAAGAATACAGCTAGTCGAGGCAAGTCGAATTTCAAGTCCCGGGCAGGAAAACTTCTTTGGATTTAATGGCTTGATAAAAAATCAGGATAACGGTAATCGAATCGTTAATGGTATTGAAATTGACAGCGATGGCGCTGTTGTAGCCTATTGGATATGCAATAGATATCCGTATGATCCAACTAATTATCAATCAGCAAAGTGGGTAAGAGTCGAGGCGTTTGGGAAAATATCGGGTATGCCGAATATGCTTCAAATTTGCCATGATGATAGACCGGAGCAATATAGAGGAGTTCCTTATTTAGCACCGGTAATTGAGGTTTTAAAACAAGTTGGTAGATATACTGAAGCCGAACTTACTTCAGCAATTATTAAGTCGTTTTTTACGTTGATTTTTCAAGAGAAGATTGCTTCAGTTGGTGGTTTTCCAATTGCGGAAGCAGTTAACCCTGAAGATAGAATTGCAATAAGTGAAAATGATTTTAATTTAGGACCGGGTAGTATGAATGTATTACCACCAGGTTATGAAGTGGCAACAGTAGATCCGGGACGGAGCCTATCTACTTATGAGGCTTTTAGTAATACTCTTATTAAGCAAATAGGAGCTACGTTAGAGCAACCTTATGAAGTGTTAACTAAAGCTTTTAACTCAAGCTATTCAGCATCGAGAGCTGCACTACTTCAAGCTTGGTCGGCATATAAGATTCGCAGGATATGGTTTAGTCGTGATTTTTGTCAGCCTTGCTATGAAGCTTGGTTAACAGAGGCAATAGCTTTAGGAAGAATAGAGGCTCCAGGCTTTTTTGACGATCCATTAATTAAAAAAGCTTGGTGTAATGCAGACTGGTATGGACCTGTAATGGGTGTGTTAGATCCAGTGAAGGAAGTTCAAGCCTCAGCTATGCGCGTTCAATGTGGTATTAGCACAAGGGAAAAAGAATCAGCTGAAATGACAGGAACGAGCTTTGATGAAAATATCGAAAGATTGGCAGTTGAGCAAAAAAGAATGGACGAACTTAATATTAAAAGAGTTATTCCAAGCTCACTTAGTATTGAGGAAGACTTAAAGAAAGGAGTGGGAGATAGCTAATGTTTTGGAATTTTAAGAACTCAAAAGATGATTCAGTTAATATTGAGCTAAGAATAAGTGGTGAAATTGTAGATGATGGTAGCGCGTGGCTTTATGAATGGCTTGATATTCCGGCATCTTCTCCGAATAATTTCAGGCAAGAACTTGAAAAATATTCAGGGAAAAACATAGATGTATGGATTGATTCATGGGGTGGTGATGTAACAGCAGCAGCCGGGATTTATAATGCACTAAAAGAGCATAAAGGAACTGTCAATGTAAAAATTGATGGCAAGGCTGTTTCAGCGGCATCTGTAATTGCTATGGCTGGTGATAATATTCAAATGTCGCCAGTGGGATTTATGATGATTCATAACCCTTGGACAAACGTTAGTGGTGAAGCGAAGGATATGCGCAAAGTGGCTGATACACTCGATGTTATTAAAGATACCATTATGAATGCATATCAGCTTAAAACGGGTAAATCTCGTGATGAAATTTCTAAAATGATGGATGATGAAACATATATGAGTGCACAAACTGCGAAAAATGAAGGATTTATTAACGAAATTTTGTATGTAGACGATAAGCAATCTACTAATATTGAAAATTCATTTAATTTTAATAGGTTGTCAATTCAAAATAGTGCTTCATCGTCAGTTAGAAAATTCATCGAAAATAATAAAGAAAAATTACAAAAAGAGGGTGCAAAAAATATGATAGAAACAGTTCAGGACCTACAAAAAGAATATCCTGATTTAGTAAATCAGATAACTGAAACAGGTATTAAAAATGAAAGAGCAAGAATTAGCGAGTTAGACGCCTTAAATGACGGTAGTCCGGCAGTTGCTGATATTATCAGTGAGGCAAAAAACAGTGGTAAAAAGGCTGCTGAAATTAAAGCTTTTGTTGATATTTGCAAAAAGCATAATACTTCAAAGGAGCCAGCTACTGAAAACAAAGGAGCCGAACAATTTAAAAATATTATAATTGATAATAAAAAATCCGGTGCTGATAATATTTTAGGAAATGCTGATGGCAATGATAGTTCGGCTAATGATGCTGCTGATATGGCTTTTATGG
Source organism: Sporomusaceae bacterium (assembly GCA_027492445.1). Classification (GTDB taxonomy): domain Bacteria; phylum Bacillota; class Negativicutes; order DSM-13327; family DSM-13327; genus CTSoil-075. Next base: position 3,432 of record JAPUES010000126.1, read on the forward strand.
CCAACGCAATCAATAAGAAATTAGGGGTGAAGTAATATGAGTGAATTAGTAAGAGACGTAGGTGCTACAGAGTATGACGGTTTATGTGGTGGACACGGTAAAATGTTAAAAAATATTGAGATTCCATCCGGTCAAGGGATTCTTAAAAAAGGAACAGTACTTGGAAAAGTAACAAGTACAAGTAAGTATATTAAATGTCTAAGTACGGCGGTAGATGGTAGCCAAGCTGCTAAAGCTGTATTAGCGTATGATGTTGATGCTACTTCAAGTGATGTTGTAGCTACAGCAATTTGGAAAGGAACAGTTAACCGTGAAAAGTTAATAGTTAGTTCCCCGGACACAGCGGAAACGCATGAAGATAATTTAAGAAATGTTGGTATTTTACTAACTTCTCAAAAATAATAAAAGTGGAGAGTGATTATAAATGGGTTTAAATTTAAATGATACATATACAATGCTACAGGTGTTAGCACAAACTTATCCCCCAACTACTTTGTTGAGGGATACTTTTTTTCCGGAAGTAGTAACTTCGCCAACAAATAAAGTTTTAATGGACTATAAAAAAGGCGGACGTGAATTAGCACCGTTTATCGTTAAAGGCAGTAAAGGAGCTAATGTTGCACGCGGTGGCTTTGTAACGAAAGAATACGAACCACCGATGATGGCACCAAAAAGACCTATTTCAATTAGCGACTTAGAAAAACGTAGCTTTAATGAAAATATTTTTACAACTATTACACCGGAGCAAAGAGCTATGAAAATGCGCGCAGACGATTTGGCGGATTTAGTTGATATGAATACTCGTCGCGTAGAATGGATGTGCGCTGAATTATTAACTAAAGGTCAAATTGTTGTAAAAGGCTATGCTGATGATGGCAAAACCGCAATTCAAGATACTATTACTTATGCAGATTGGGATCAAAAACTTATTTTAAGTGGCTCTGATGTATGGACTAATACTGCATCAGATATTTATGGTCAATTACAAGAAGGCTCAAAAGTAGTAGCAAGAAATTCCGGTCGTGTTCCTGAGGTTGCTATTGCTAGTTATGCAACTTGCGGAAGAATACTGAAAAATGCCAGCATCATGGAGTTTTTAATGGTGCCAAATGCGCAAAACTTATCCTTAATGAGTATTCAACCTAAAATAATTACTTCCGGGGTTACTAGAATTGGTTATATCCAATCCTTAAACCTTGAAATTTACGCTTACGATGGTATTTATACCGATGAAACAGGAACTATTCAGCAGTATATTCCTGACGGCTACTTTATCATGGGTGTAAAAGGTAGAGGCAAACAAGTATGTGCAGCAATCACGCAGTTAGAACAAGGAACATTTAAAACGTATGAAGGTCAAAATGTGCCGAAGGTTTGGAATGACGAAGATAGCGATACTCAAATGATTAGAGTAGCTAGCAAATGTATTCCAAAACCTGAGTATATTAACGATTGGTACACTATCAAAGCATATTAATTAAAGAGGAGAGATTAAATATATGAAATTAATTGTTAGGAAATTTAAAGTAAAGCATGATGGTAAATTCTACTCAGTAAATGACGTTATTGTTATTGACAGAGAGCGCGGTCAAAAGTTAATTGATGAAAATGATGGAGCTTTGGAGTTAATATCTGATGAAGACGAAGAGTCTTTAGAAAACAACCCTAATGATGGTGCAGATAACAAGAATAGCAAAACATCTCGAAAAAATTCTAAAAAAGACGCGGATAATGGTGAAGACAATCCTGATGATGGTGCAGAGAATAAATTGCCGGGTATTAATCCTGAAAATTTAGTAAAGTAAGGTGATTAATATGTCATTAAAAGATATTATAAAAAATGACGTGGAAAACATCTTTTTAAATACCGAAGAATTTGCGGAGCTAATAACTTATAATGGCCATGAAATTAAGGCGGTACCGAATTTTAATGAGACAAATGAAAAAGGTAATAGTTTTTCTAGTGATTGCTTTTCAGATAAAGCGTTTTTCCTTGTATCAGAAAATGATGTAGCTGAACCTGTTGCCGGTGATATTATTATTTTTAAAAGTCAGCGCTGGCAGGTTATTCGCTATACCCCTTGCCCTGGTATGAATACAGTTGAATGTATAAAGAATGAGGGAATAGGTATATGAAGTTAGAAATTGGAGTTGAAACAGTTGACTATGCAACTCCTTTTTTAAAGCAAATGGCAAAAGAAAATCCAGACTGGATAAGAAAAGCTTTAAAATCAGCAGGTTGGTGGGCTCAAAGAGAAATAAAAAAAGGGATCCGCTCGGGTGCGCCGGGCGGTCAACCTTATGCAGCCTTTATGCCACCTAAACTTAGAAGAAGACTAGAAAAAGCAGGTGGAAATAATTTTTGGAAAAGTAAGCCACCACTTGGGAAACTAGCTAATGCTGTAGGGTATGAGTATAAAAATAATTCAGTAGCTATAGGATGGTTATCTTTATCAGCAGTATATCTTGGTACTAAAATTGAAAAAGGTTATACCAAAGATATAACTGAAAGAATGAGACATTTCTTTTTTAAAGCTAATGTGCCACTATCTAACAAGCCGATTATGGCGATACCGGCAAGACCGACCTATGGAATTATGAGAACTGTTCTTGCTCCTCAAACAGCAGGATATATTGAAGGTAAAATGTTAAGTTATTTAGCAAAAGGAAATCCTAATCCTATTAAGAAAAATCGCAAATATGTAGTGGTTGGTGGTAGTTAAATGATTCCTACAATAAACGCATATCAGGTAATAGAAAAATGGCGTGATAAATTGGCATCCAGTGAAAAGCTGGATGCTTTTTGTTTAGAAAAATACGGCAAAAGTTTTACTCTCTTTGTTGGAGCTGATGTAAAGTCGCTTCCGAATGAAAATAATTGTCCGTTTATTATTATGATACCTTCGCAAAAAAGTGAAGGTGTTATGCATGAGGATTTACAAGTAACAATAACTTTAGTTTGGTCGATATCCGGTAGAGAAAAATCGATCAATGGGAAAATAATAGAGATGAATAATGTTAGTGAACTTATGAAAATCGGTGAAATAATAGCTTTAGAAGTTGCTGAAATAAATCCAAGTTATCCTATATCAAACTTAGATGTTGGATATGAGTATCTTGAATTTGGACTTCAAGCTAGAGGCAGAATGGATGCAACTATAAGAATTCCGGTAGTAATGGGTGCTAACATTGATTATTAAGGGGGAATGAGAAATGGCTCAAGCTCAAGGTTATAGAAGTACTTTGAAAATGGGTTTTGAAACGGTATATAACACTGCACCGACAGAGGCTATTTTAGTACCGATTCAAAAATCTAATATTAAATCAAAACAGAATATGATTGAAGATAAAACAATCAGGGGCAGACGTGATCCAGCGCAACCTGGATTAGGTAATACGGATGTGTCCGGTAATTTAGTTGTGCCTTTAGATGTTTTTGGCATTGGTAATTTTTTAAAAGGTATATTCGGCAATCCAACAACAACGGCCGGCACCGGTAGTTTGCATAATCACGAATTTAAACCAAGCTTTTTTCAGCCAAGTTTGACTTTTGAACAAGGCTTTACTGATATAGGACAATATTTCGTTTATAGCGGTTGTAAAATTAGTAAATTAGGTATTGATTTTGGTGGCGATGGTGAACTTACAGCAAGTATTGATGTAATGGGAGCAAAAGAAGTAATTGCAAGTTCTTCTATTGATATAACTCCTACAACATATTCTCTTGTTAAATTCGGTAATTTCCAGGCATCCATTAAAGAGGCTGGGGTTAATATTGCGAATATAACAAAATGTAGCGTTAATATTGATTGTGGACTTGATGGAGATACTTATGTTATCGGCGGTCAAGGTTTTAGGGGCAGTGTTAATGAAGGTATTATGAACATTAGTGGTAGTATTACTGCACTATTTGAAAACAGAGCCCTTTTAGATAAAGCAATGAGCGGTACTAAAAGCAGCATTGAATTAAATGTTGTAAATGGTACAAATAGTTTGGCCATAAAATTACCGGAAGTAATGTATGAAAGAAATAGTCCGTCAATTGATGGTGCAAAAGGTGTTTTAGTTGAGTTAAACTATAAAGCCTTTTGGGATACTTCGGCTGATAATGCAGCTATTGTTGTAACTTTAGTAAATAGTCAAGAAAGCTATGCTTAATATAAAGGAGAATTATTATGACTGATATTGAAAAAATGGAAGAGTTGGCAAGAAAAAGAGAAGAGAAAGATAAGAAAAATCGTATTATCATTGATGGAATGATTAGCGAGGGTAAACTTCCTGAAATTAGACCACTTACAAGAAAAGAACGTAAAATGATGGATGATGCCGGTGTTAATATTAGAAAAATTGATGCTATTAACGATGAAAATGTTGATAATATGGCAGATTGGATTCTTGATAATATTTATTCTGATTTTAATTTTGACGATATGGATAACAATATCTGTTCGCTGTTTGGTATTTTAGTTTTTAGAGCGACCTATGAGGATGACCTAGCGGCAAAAAACTAGAGGCAGTTTGGACTTGGCATGTTGAGCGGAGCAAATATTGTGAAGCTTGCAAAAAGACATACAAAAATCCAAACTGCAAAGAATGTCCTGATAAGTGTCCGGATTTATGGAAATGCAACTATAGTGCATTTAATTTATGGCTACAAATAAATACGCAGTGGCGAGCAGTTAGCGGCGGTGTAATCGGTTTAGATTATACTGCCGTTAGTTATATAGCGAATGTTTTAAATATTGAAATAAATGAATGTGTGTTTAAGAAAATAAAAAGATTAGAAATGTACACATTAAAAAGACAAGCTGAAAAAGGGAGTGATTAAGTAGTGGGTGCTAATGATGTTCAAATAAGAATAACTGCGCAGGATTTAGCTAGTCCTGCTTTTCAAAGCATGGCTAATTCAGCTCAACGAGCTACTGAAAGCACCGGATCGCTTGCAGGATTAGCTCAGAGAGCTGTCTTTAATGTTGCTTCAGTTACTGCTGGAATATTAGCTTATAACGGGTTGGCAGACTCTATAAGAACAGCTAAAGATATGACATTTGGTTTTATGCAAAATATGGAGCAAAATAACCTAGGTATAGCTGGTATTCTTATGAGTATGAATCAAGTAAATGGGCGCAATTTGCAGTGGAATGAAGCTATGAATATATCTCAGTCAATAATGAGGGACTTAAATTCAGAAGCTTTAAAAATGGGTAGTACAACAGAAGAATTACTTACTACTTTTAGAGCTTTACTTGGACCTGGTCTTGCAGCTAAAATGACTATTCAAGAAATTATAAAATTAACTTCAACAGGTGTTGCGGCTGTAAAATCTTTAGGGTTAGGACCGGAGCAATTAGTTCAGGAATTAAGAGATTTAGTGCAAGGTGGAATTAGACCTGCAAGTAGTACTTTGGCAACAGCTCTAGGTCTTAAAGATAGTGATATTGAAAAAGCGAAGCAATCGTCAGAGGGTTTATATAATTTTTTAATGAAAAGATTATCAGGTTTCCAAGTTGCTGCTGAATACCAAAAAGGGACATGGAATGGGTTAGTTTCTATGTTGAAAGAGGGTATTCAAGTAACTGGTGCCGAGGGAATGGGCGAAGGATTTGAATATGCTAAATCAGTTTTAAAGGATATTGTTTCGTCTGTAGTTATTATTGATGAAACAACAAAAGAAATTAAAATAAACCCTGAGATTGTAGAAGACCTAAAGAAATGGACGAAGCATGGTGTTGATTTTACTCAGGGTATGATAGAGGCTGGAAAAACAGTCGGTGGAGTTTTATCACCAGCACTTAAAATTACCGGAGCGTTATTAGAAACCGTTGCCGATAATTCAAAGGCTGTGGGATTAGGATTAGCAGCTTGGTTTGGCATATCAAAAATAAGACCAATTTACTCGGATATAATTGGCGTAACTACTGCAAATTCAGTAGCACAAACAAGGTTAGGTCAAGCTGTTCAATTTGTAACCACTTCTTATGCAGCACAAATGGCTATGGCTCAAAAAACAGCACTAGCTGAAACCGCTAATGCTGAAAGAGTCGCACTGGTACAAAAAGCTAGTTCCATGCTTACTCCTGCCCCTAATGTTGTTAATACAAATAGAGCTTTAAGTAATATGCCACTTAGCTATGATATTCCGGTATCAAATATAAAAAACATGACAGAAAATAAAGCATTAGCTTTAAGTATTGAAAATTGTCGTGATAAATATATTGCGCTAGGTGTATCAGCGGAAGAGGCAGCATTAATTCAAACAAATGCAGCAAGGGCGGTAATTGCCGGTAACAGGGCAGAGGCGGCTACTATTTTAGCAACTAAAAATGCTGAAATTGCAAAAGCAAGTACCTCTACAGTTGCTAATACAGCAGTTGCAGCTTCATCTACTGTTTCAACCGGTATTGTTGCCAGTAATATGGTTAGGGCAACATCAGCTGCTAAAACTTTTGGTAAAGCATTATTGGCTTTATCCGGTGGCTGGGTAGGTGTAGCTTTAGCATGTGCTTATGCTGTTTATGAGTTAAATGAATATTGGAAAAATAAAAATAAAGTTGAAAGTTATAATCCTAAAGCTGAAGTTTTTAAAGATGAAAACGGCAACTATACAAAGAAGCAAATTGTTAAAAAAGAATATATTAGGCTAAGCGAAGATTTAGATGTACCAGCTGACCAAGTGAAAAGTGACTTTGCTAAAAAAACAGGAACGAAACATATTAAAGAAGTTGTTGAATTTGTACCACTAAGCGAGAATGAACTAAAAGAACAAAGAAAATATGAAAAAATGCAAAGTGGCGATTATTCAGATTTAGCAGCTGATAATGATGATTTAGCAAAACAATTAGGACTTAAATTTGATAAGCCGGAAGAAAAACTGGAAAAACAAAAATTAAAACTTCAACAAGAAATTCATAAGTTAAAAGGGCAAGGGAGCTATACTGAAAATTATCAAAATGAACTACTTGAGCAGATATATAATGTAGATCAGCAGGAGATGGAGTCTGATAAAGAATTTGGTATAGGTAAATTTGCTGAACAATATGAAGAAATGCGTAATCAGCTTAGACGTATTTCCGATGAAAAAATCAAAAAAGAAAAAGACGAATTAACGCGTAATTTATTTAAAATGAAGCACCAGGGCGCATATGCTACTGCTGAGGATGAATTAGCAATACAATTTGACGATTATAAATATCAGGAAAAAGATTTATCGAAAAAAATAGGTAAAGACGATGCTAAAGCTTATTACGACCAAGTTCGATATGAGTCAGCTAGACAGTATTCTGAAAAAATTAAAAAAAATACTGAAGATTTAGAGCGCGATATTTATAAAATTACACATACAAGTATCGAGGGGCAAATTGCTGATATTGAACATAAGAAAGCTGAAGCTATTAGGGCCGGTATAAGTGAAGTTGAAGCCACAAGACAAGCTCAAGCAGAAAAAGCTAAACTTTTAAATGATATGGATAAAGAGGTAACATCTAAATCATTTAAAGTAGATCCAAATAATAATGATTTTGAAAAGAAAATGTTTGACCTTCAAATGGAGTACTATGAATTGGCTCAAAAATATGGTGCTAATGACGTTAGAATTACAAGAATGTACGAACAAGAAAAAACTAAAATCGCAGTAGAAGAAACTAAGAGCAGATTAAGTCAAGTTCAGGACATAATTAGTGGTCAGTATAATAGCTTAAAAGAAGTGGCATTAAAAGTTATAAAATCCGGTGGATCAGGAATAGAACTTGATAGTGCTTTAAGTAAAGCTTTAAGAAAAAAACAAAAAGATGATAGTTATGAAGGGCAGGCACAATATGCTGTTCAAAAATATTTAGGTATAAATCCTCAGGCTAGGGATTTATCTTTGGATATGGAGTACAGAAAAAGAAATAAAACTTTTGACTCTTTAAATGGTTTCGATAGTTGGGGTTTAGTAAAAGGTAATCAGCACTATAATTTTAGTGAAGAAATTCAAAACGTGACTAAAAATGTTGCGGATTTAGCTCAAAGAGCGATTGATAGGCTTACTAATATGCCAGCTCAAAAGTTAGATATAACTGTTGGCTTTGATGAAAATGGTATGGTTCACATAGTAAATAAAATGGCTGATAGTGTTTCAAATAATCTTGAAACCAGCTTGAGAGGTGTTTAATATGTACTTGAATATTTATTTAGGTGGAACTACTGATAGCCGAGACGGTGCGAAAATATCTAATACGATTGAATCTTTATTAATAAGTGCTAATTTAGTGAATGACAGTATAATTACGGTTGAAAATGCTGTTAATTATATTATTGATAGTCAAATTTCTGTCGGTAATGAACTTAGTTTTGTAAAAACTGTAATTTCTAAAAATCAGATTGAACATGCTAACCCATTAAAAGAAGAACATAGAATAGGTGAAAAAGTAGCAAGTGTCGCGAATAATTCAAATACTCTAGTGGTAAGACAAAATGAAATTGTTAACGTCTTTGTAAGAGCAGATACAGGTTTTGTGGCAGAAAACGTAATAGTAAGTTCTGAAAGCGCAGATATAGAAATAAGCTTAGACCGAGAAAACTGGTCTAAGCTTATTTATTTTGAAAGTATTACTGATGTAAATAGTTCTTTTTATGTTAAAGGTAATAAAAGTGATATAGGTTATTTAAAAATTAAAAGTAATGTTGTTAGGGGGTGTTAGAAATGGGGCAATACTTAAAAATATATGGCGGATCAGTAACTGCAGGTGCAACAGACGGCATTGCAATATCTGAGGGCGATAATAGTAATCCTATTACAGTTGGGAGTTTTAAAACGAGCTTAACAAATTCTGCAGTAGCTGGAGCTACAAGTATTGTAGTAGCTAATGCAAGTGGATTTATAGCCGGACAAACTATTATTATAGGAACCGGAATTAATCAAGAAAGTAAATTAATATCATCAATTACCGGAAACACTATTAATTTAACTACTGCATTAGCTAATGCTCAAAATTCAGGAGCAACGGTCGCTTGGTATTTGAGCGCAACAACCGGAGAAATATCATCACCAATAAAATTAGCTGTAAGAGCTGTCAGCGGTTATGTCACAGGAGCAAATACTAATATTTACACAACTCAAACAAAATTAACAAGTGCGTTTACAGCTGGAAATATGAATATTACGGTTAATCAAAATATTGGTTTTTCAGTCGGTCAAACAATAGTAATTGGAACTGAAAAATGCACTATATCAGCAATTGCCGGAACAACTATAACTTTAACAACAGGTTTATTATCTGATAAAGCTTCAGGAGCTTTAGTCGCTGCGTTAGGTTACGACCGTTGGAGATTTAGCTCAGACGGCGCGACTTGGCAAGATTGGGGAGTGCCATTAGTATTATCCAGCGGAATTAGTAGCGTTAATACTATTTTCTACGCACAAGCAAAAGCAAACGTGGGGGATGTGCCACAAAATGACACAAGCCTTGGTTTAATTATTGATTGCTCAGTTATATCGGTGGTGTAAACAATGCCTATTGAAATATCTTCTAATGATCTTAGACGAATAGTATCGAACGCGGGAAAATGTACTGAATTATCAAAATGCGATATTAGAAAATGTATTTCTACTAATACTAAAGACAATATTGATTTAAGTAAAAATGTTTTTGTAGTAGCAGAAACATTAAGTGATGTAAAAAGTATTTATCCTGTTAATGTTATTGCGCTTACCAATAATAAAAAAATAAATGTTACATTAACATCCGGAGAGTGGACCGATAAAATTCAAATCGAAACTTTTGGAAATTATTCGATCGATGAAAAAATATTAATTGATATTAAGGATTTTAAACAAGATTTTGTTGTAAATGATTTGTCTTTTTCAGAGAGTTATGCGGATGTAAATAAAAAGTATTCAAAAAATGTAAATGCTACATATGATACTGATGAAATGTTAGAAAAGCCAACTAATCTGTTATCGCAGATAAATAAAGAAGATCAGGTTAAGTTCTTTATGCCTGCATCATCAGTTATTAATGCCGTTTCAAGAGCATTGGGTAAAAATGTAGTTACTAGATTTAATGATTATCAAGTAATTAATATGAGTGAATATCATCCAACGTTTAGAGATGTTACTAAACAAGCTTTCGATTGGACCCAACGAGTACCGCATAAACAAATTAACATATTCCAAAGAAATAATACTATTTATGCAATTCAGCGTGGGTGTGAGGAAAATGTAATCGATTTAAATATATATCATGACAAAGCTGATTTTAAATTTCAGAAAATGAGATTAATAACAAATTGCACTGATAGTACTTCCTTTCCTATAAATTCTGTTCTTTCGGGAGTAACTCATCAAGCAGGTCCATTTAATGGAACGATAGCTTTTGGAGATATGAGTGTTACTTATAGCAATGGTTTGGCTGTTATTGAAGTACATGACAATGAAACAACCAAATGGCATTATCGTAACGCTCCGGGAACTAAAACAAGTGATAATGTTTATGTTAATGATTACAAGGTAACTACAAAAGATGGTGTAGTTATTAATGAGACTATCTATAGCTATAGTTTCGATACAACAAATGACGAAAACCAGTTATACCAATCAACTCAAATTGAAAAACAATATGATGATGGAGCTTTAAAATCAACTAAAATAATTAGAAACTTTCCATTAGGATATGGATTTTTTGCTAATGTAGTTTCAGAAGATGGTGAAACTAAAATATCAGGAATATCAACTGGGGCCAACGCTGCTACAGCTACCCCGTATAGTGTGAGAAAAGCTAATAAGAAAAATAAAGATAATCAAAGGTATGTAACTTTACCCGGTCGTTATAAAGGCGATACCTATTTTCCAGTAGATGAAAGCACTTTAATAAGAATAATAAAAGACATATGGTGGCTAAATGGTAAAACACAAGAAAGTGTGACAGTAAGTATAACTGAATTTTTTAATAGACCTTTTAAATATGAGAAAATATTTGATTATACAAGCCGTTACAAGTGGCGTGGTAACGAATATTTTTTAAATCAAAATAGTATTAGCATTACCTCTGAATCAATAACACAAAGGCTAGAGCTAGTGAGGTGGTATTAATTGAATGGTATAGACCGGTTAACAAACATTATCAAGGATAAATTAAAGAATGTTTCTACAAACTCCGCAGCAAGCTACGGTGTCATGCAGGGTAGAAATGCCGTTAGCGTTGGTGGTACAACTTACCCCGCAGTTTTTGCAGTTGATTTTTACGTATATGATGGCGAGAGCGTATACGTTGTTTTAAATGAGACTAAAACATTAGCAGTGGTGGTGGGTAAATAATGCGATTGGAACGAGTCTTAGGTACAAATGGTATTTTTGTCAGAACGGAAAGTGGAATGAAAAATCCGATAGGAAATAAGTTTTTTTCACCCGGAGAGCTAGTATGTGTAGATGATAATGTTGTATATGGAAATGAAAATAAAGTTCATAGTTTTACATATACAAGTAATCCTATGATAGAAGTGTTTTTAAGTTTTGAACAAGAAAAAACATTAGATTGGAATACATTTAAATATACTTGTAACAAAAGAACTGTAAAAATCAATACTTTTAGTTCTAATGAAATAAAACAAATAGATGAAGTTGCAGCTATTGGAGATTTTATTGGTTATGAGACAAATTCATCATATTCTGATTTTTTATATGGATTAAATAAAATAGCTATAGTTGAAAAGAATTGGTACACAT
>JAPUES010000127.1 GCA_027492445.1 Sporomusaceae bacterium
TTCCTAGACAGTTTATGGAATTGGTGGTATAATTACGGCAAAAGTTAATCGAATATTGAGCAAACTTATCGAAAGATAAGGACGCAAAGCTATGGGTCTAACAACATGCAGATGTTTATGATTGCCAAGCCGCCGCTTTAGTCTAGGCTAAAATGTATTACCAGACTGAAGTAGTCTGGATTTTTATAATGCAAAGAGATATTGGTAGCAATAAGGGAGATGATTGCGGTGTGGGAATTGCTGTTTTTTAGGTATACTTCCGCAGTGTTAGCAGTGCTGGGCAGTATAATAGGAATTGTTATTTATCTTCTCCATGATTTTTTGATGCTGTTAGGGACGGAATTTTCCCGTGCTGTAATTTGGTGCGCGGTGATTTTTGTGCCAGCTCTTGCAGGCTATTTGTGCGGTAAACTAATACATAATCTAAATTATTGGGCCCATCGCGATCAATTGACACATCTTTGGAATAGTCGATATTTTTACGCAAAGATTAGTAAGGAAATTAAAAGATTAAAGAAAAAAGAATCTTCACTATGTGTGGCACTGATTGATCTTGATGATTTTAAAATAATAAACGATACTTATGGACATAGTGTTGGTGATGAGGTATTGCGCTCCATTGCAACCATATTAAAAGAAAATACCCGAGATCAGGATATTGTTGTGAGATGGGGTGGAGATGAGTTTGTCATTATTTTCCCTGATACGAGCTTAGAAAAAGCATCCGTATTTGCCGAACGATTACGGGAAATGATTGAAGGTAATAGTAGTTGTTTTCAAGCGACGATTAGCGTGGGAATTTTAGTGGTAGAGGCTGAAGTGGAAGTTGCCCAACTGTTTAAAATGGTGGATGAGACCTTATATAAAGCAAAAAAAACAAAGAACTTAGTAGTTTCTAACGTTTATAATTAAAGTGTAAGAGAAATTCAAAAAATGACACCGCTATGGTGTCATTTTTTTTAGTCTATTCGACAATAATACGATGAAAATTTTTCTTACCCTTGCGAATCAGTAAACTGTTATCAATAAAAAGATCGGCAGTAAGTAGGAATTCTAGGTCTGTGACTTTCGTGTCCCCGACATGAAGACCGCCTTGCTGAATGAGACGGCGCCCTTCGCTTTTCGAAGGGACAATTCCTGTAGTGGTGAGAATATCAATAATTTTTGTACCGAGCATTTCAGAGGTAATTGCGACAGTTGGTGCATTATCTAAAGCGCCAGCGCCGCTGAACAGTGCTTCTGCCGCTTGTTTTGCTTTTTGGGCTTCTTCTAGGCCATGGATAAGTGTTGTTACTTCAAAGGCCAAGGTTTGTTTGGCAAGATTGATTTCTTGATCCTTAAGGGCCCCTAGGCGCCGCACTTCCTCCATGGGTAGGAAGGTTAAAAGTGCCAAACATTTTTCCACATCGGCATCGTCAATATTACGCCAGTATTGATAAAAGTTATAAGGAGAGGTTTTCTCAGCATCTAGCCATAAAGCACCTTTTTCTGTTTTTCCCATCTTGCGGCCATCGCTGGTAGTCAATAAAGTGAACGTCAGGCCATAGGCACATTTGCTTTCTTTGCGGCGGATAAGATCTGCTCCCGCTAGGATATTGGACCATTGGTCATCGCCTCCCATTTGCATAACGCAGTTAAACTGGCGATTTAGCTCTAAGAAATCGTAAGATTGCATGAGCATATAATTAAACTCTAGGAAGGATAAGCCTTTATCGAGTCTTTGTTTGAAGCATTCTGCGGTGAGCATGCGGTTTACAGAAAAATGCATACCAATATCTCGGAGAAATTCAATATAGTTAAGCTTTAGTAGCCAATCCGCATTGTTAACCATTAAAGCTTTACCATCAGAGAAATCAATGAAACGCTGCATTTGCTTTTTGAAACGTTCTCCATTATAGATGATATCATCTTGGGTCATCATTTTACGCATATCTGTTTTGCCAGAGGGGTCGCCAACCATAGTTGTACCACCGCCAATCAGACAAACAGGGCGATGACCAGCTTGCTGCATATGAGCCATGACCATCATGCCAAGGAAATGACCTACATGCAGACTATCCGCAGTAGGGTCAAAGCCAATATAAAAAGAAATTTTTTCCGTTGCCAACAGCTCAGCAATTTCCTTTTCGTGGGTAAGTTGTTGAATAAAGCCCCGTTCTTTTAAAATATCAAGTACACTCATGGATGAGAAAACCTCCTTATATTTCGAAGCTTACCTTTAAAAAAGTCCAAGGGTAAGCCTTAGCTAATATTATTTTGAAAGGGAAAGTATTATACTTTCCCTTTTGAAATAATGCATAGAAAATCCTAACTGTAATATAGCAGGATGCGCCTACATTGTCAATGTCACCCATACAGGGGAAAAGCCTTCTTTATAATACTTAGGAAAGGAACTTGCTGATTAGATTGGATTGAATTAGAAACATATAGACAAGAGTTGCCCCAAAAATACTAACCAGGGGATTGCCGAAGTGTAAATGCAAAGCAATTACCAGAAGGACGGCAAGTAGCTCGTTAAAACCATAAGGAAGGGTTCCTAAAGGAATATCCTTTAAGCAGTAAATCACCAAAATCGTGATTAAAGTAGGCGGGATGAACTTGCCGATAAACAGAATAATCTGGGGTGGTTCTCCCTTGCGGAAAAATAAAAAAGGAAAAACTCTGGTCAAAAAAGTAATAAAGGCCATAATGCCAATGGCGATAACAACATTAGTTAGACTCATTTTCCACAATCCTTTTTTCTAGTACTAGCATGATACAGATAGAGGAAATAACAGCAGCTAGTAGCATATTCGATTTGCCAATGAAGAAGATAGCCAAGATGGCGCAGCCACCGCCAATAAGAAACGGGATACGCGTTTTATAACTTTTCAGCTGTTCTAGCAATAATACGATAAATAAAGCGGTTAAAGCAAAGTCAAGGCCGGTGGTATTAATGTTTATAAAATTGCCAGCAATCGCACCAATTGCGCTACCAGCCACCCAGTAAAAATGATTTAAAAGTGCAATATAAAAATAAAATCGGGGTGCATTAACGCCAGCAGGGTCTTTGATGGTGGTCAGTAAAGCGTAAGTTTCATCGGTGAGGGCAAAAATCATATAAGGTTTTAACCGGCCAGTTTGATTAAATTTATCAAATAATGATAAGCCATATAACATATGACGAAAATTTACCAGAAAAGTAATGGTCGCCACTTCAAATAAGGGAAGATTGTTGGCAAAGAAGCTCACAGCAAGAAATTGAGCAGCGCCAGCATACACGATAATACTCATAAACAAGGCTACCAGCCAGGGATAACCAGCATCCTTTAATAACAGACCAAAAGCAATGCCGATGGCTAAATAACCAAATAATACAGGCGTAGTTGCTTTAAAAGCGAGGGTTATAGTCTTAAACTGATATTTTCCCGTTAGATAATTCATACTGAACAATTCAACTCCATTTAATTGGTGGCAATAACTAGGCCCGAACCTCGAAGTTTCCTTTGTTTTTAGGATTGGACTCTGTTTTGGGCTTTTTAATAACTTTTTTTGGTGTACTTTGGGGGAGGGGTTCCGTAATGCTTTGAGAAAGAATTAAATCCACAATTTCTTGAGAACTTTCCGTAGAATAATCAACAATCGAAGCCTTTTTTGTGGGAAGCTTTTTCCAAAAATGAAGAGCTAACAAGACGATAGCAAGGAGAAAGATAAGGAAAAAGAAGATACTAATACCGAAAGAAGAGGGAGTTTTTTTCGGTGCTGGCAATGGTGCAGGGACAACAGTTCCAGCAGTCGTGTCTTTGGAATCACTAGTAGTAGAATTATAAGAACCTAAAGGTGGAATGCTAACAGGGGTAGGCTCAGGGGTAGGAGGTGCTGCCTTATCAGTAGAGGGAGCTATCTCTGCTCTTTTCTCGGTTGTTGTGGATTGGGTTTTAGTCGGGGGGGGAGTGCCATCTGACAAGGATTTACCAGCTGTCTTCATGGTAGGAGGAGTAGGTGGGGTTGGTTTTGTGGGTGGGGTTGGAGATTGCATGAAATATAACTCCTTCAACTCTAATTTATCCAGGAATCTTTCTGTGTTTATCCTATCACATTATTGCCATCAGGGAAACCGTTTGGGGGAAATTGGAGGCCGTGATATTCTCGGCAAGATAGTAAAGTAACCGATAGGAAAAGCCTATCGGTTACTAGAAGAGGATATAGTAAATTAGTCGAAAAGAACTTTATTTCCCTCTACCTGCTTTTCGCATGGGCATTTTATGATTGGCAGTGTTAGATTTTCCTTTCGTTGCTTTTTGGAATGATTTATTATTTTCAAGTGCTTTTTTCTTTTTTTCAAGGACTAGTGCGAGTAGATCCATTTTACATTCCTCCTTTCCTCAATACTGGGTAAAAATAGTGACGGAGTATTGATTGTTATAATAAGTTATTTCCATATCTTTTATTTTCTATAATACTCTAGGGAATTCCTTTATTAAATTTAAAATAACAGCAGTGGCAGTTGCTAATTTGAGGAAGATAACGTAGAAAGTTTTAAAAAGCAAGTTGTAGATTTGTAAATGATGTATAATAGTATTTTAAGACAAAATAGCAGTACATTTTTTTACAACAAGAAATAAAAATACAGCGCTAATACAATAAAAATACTTAATAAAGGAGATAACAAATTTTTTGTTATTGAATAAAGATGAAAAAATTGATTATTGCAGAAAAGCCATCTGTAGCAAGAAATATTGCTGATGCAATAAATGCAAAAATTAGAAAAGATGGTTTTATTGAAGGAAATGACTATGTAATCACTTGGGCCTTTGGACATTTATTGCAATTATACGATGTGAAAGATTATGATTCGTCCTTAAAAGGCTGGAGATTGGAGAATTTTCCTTATATTCCCCAGGAGTTTAAATATAAGGTCAAAACTTCGGGCAGTGATAAAGAACAAGTGGATAGTGGAGCACAAAAGCAAATTAATATTATAAATTCTTTGATTGAAAGGTCAGATATTGAAGGTATCATCGCAGCGACAGATGATGATCGGGAAGGACAGGTAATTTTTGACGAAATAACAATTTACCTAAAAACCGAGAAACCAGTTGAAAGATTACTGCTAAATGAGTGGACAATTGACGAAGTTCAAAAGGGACTACAGAATTTAAGACCGAATAGTAAGATGCAATCCTTGCAAGATGCGGGAATAGGCCGTCAGCTAGCCGATTGGCTGATTGGCATTAATCTTACCTCGGTGGCGACTGTAAAATATCGTGGTGACGAAAAAATAAAAGTTTTAAATATTGGGCGGGTCTTATTGCCAACCTTGAAAATAATTTATGATCGTGATAAGGAAATAGAAAGCTTCCAAGAATCTAGGTATTATAAATTAATCGCAGAATTTAATACCCGGGAAAATGTTACATTCGAAGGTACCTATTATGAAGATGATAATGAAAAGTTTGAGCAGCAAGAGTATCTAGATATCATAAATGGTAAAATAAAGGGTAAAAATGCTGTGGTTGTGGCTAAGACGGTTGAACGAAAAAAAGAATACCCGCCATTTTTATTTAATTTATCCAACTTACAAGGGGTTGTCACCAGTAAATATAAAGACTGGACATCAGATAAAGTATTAAAGACAGCACAATCCTTATATGAAAAAAAGGCGATTACGTATCCTCGTACGGCCAGCCAGGTTCTAGATGAAAGTTTAATAGAGAAAACTGAAAAAGTATTAAATGCCCATAGACAAGGAAATCCATTTGCCAATGAAATCATATTTCACACGGCTAAAAGGATATTTGATAGTAAAAAGGTTGAAAGCCATTCCGCAATCATTCCGACATACATGCTACCAGGGAATTTAACCAACGATGAAAAGATTGTCTATGATGAAATAAAAAATCGCTTTCTAGCCCAATTTATGCCTATTGCGGAGAGTGAGGAAACTATTTTAACGATTAAGCTTAATGATGATCTGCTAAAGGGAATATTTATCAGTAAAGGTAAAGTTCAGCTTGCTGAAGGATGGAAAAAAATAGAAAAGGTAACAACCAAAGAAGTAGAGTTGCCAATGATTACAGAAAGGGAAGAGTTGGTAGTCAAAAATGGCAAGGTAACGGAAATTAAGCGTAAAGCACCTAAAGCCCATAATGAAAAAACCTTGTTACGGGTTATGGAGACCTGTGGGAAAAGCTATGAAAAAGAAGATTCAGAAGAAATGATGCTCGCCATACTGAGTGGATTTAGCATCGGAACACCAGCGACTAGGGCTGAGACAATAAAAAAATTAAAAGATGTTGGCTATATAAAAGCCAAAGGAAAAAGCCTTGTCTGCACTGAACTCGGCAGAATGTTAGTGGAAAGCTTTCCGGTGCCAGATTTGTTTG
Organism: Sporomusaceae bacterium; assembly: GCA_027492445.1. Taxonomy (GTDB): domain Bacteria; phylum Bacillota; class Negativicutes; order DSM-13327; family DSM-13327; genus CTSoil-075. The sequence goes on from JAPUES010000127.1 coordinate 6,366, forward strand.
ACTTAGAGTATACTGGTAAACTTGAAAAAACACTTTCTGATATTGAAAAAAAGAAATTTCAAAAAAGTGATTTTATCAATATGATTGTAGCGTTTATACAAAAATCAGTTAATGCTATAAAAACCGATCCGCATTTTGGTGCGAAGGGTACGGTGCCCAGTGATGTAGAAATATTAGGTCAGTGTCCAGAGTGCAGTAGCCCTGTGGTGGAAACGCTTAAAAGTTTTGGCTGTAGCAATTGGAAAAATGGCTGTAAATTTGCCATCTGGAAAGATGATCGATACATTACGGGTTTTGGCAAACAAGTTTCGCCGGAAATGGTTAAACTGTTGCTGCAAAATGGTAGGGTAGGCTTTCGGGGGCTAAAAAGTAAAAAAGGAACAAATTTTGCAGCATATTTTCATTATGTAAAAGATGAGAAGACGAACCGCTATAACTGGAACATGGAGTTTATTGATAATTAAGATTGCACCAAATACCAGTAGGAAAATAAACTAAAAAAGATTTCCTAAAAAGAAAGACACAATGCACTAATTGGCATTGTGTCTTTCTTTCTAGAAAATCCAGTTAATGCTGGATTAAATCTCCTGAAAAAACCCGTAGGATTTCAACATTGAGTTTTTGTGCTTCTAAGAGTGCGAGTAGCTTTGCATCAATGCTGTGCAGAGTTGGCAATACATCCTCTTGCTGGTCTGCGGCGAGGACGCCAACAGTCGCATGCAGTTTTTGCAGTTCTGTGGTTGTCGATTCTTCAAGGCTATGAAGACGTTGATCAATGTCTTCAAGTTTGCTTAGTATTTTTTCCATTGTTTCCATCTTCATATTATTCACCTGTCTTTACTAAAAGATATATTTTTTTATTACTATGAAACTTTTGTTGCTTATTATACATTCTCTAAGGTAGAAACGTCAATCATTATAGCAAGAAAAAACCTGACAGGTTTTAAACTGCCAGGTTTTTCTATGGAATGAAGGAGGAGAGGATATGGTTTGTATTATAAGGTAGCTAGTTTTGAGGATCGATAATCGCGATATCCCCTTCTTCGCCAGTGCGGATTCTAACCGCATTTTCAATAGGGTAAATGAAGATTTTTCCATCGCCAATTTTGCCTGTGCGGCAAATTTTCTTCACCGTTTCAATCACTGTCTCGACAGGGACTTCGCATACTACAATTTCGATTTTTATACCGGCTAAGAGGTTGATGGTATATTCTTTGCCCCGATATACTTCCGTATGCCCTTGTTGTAAGCCACAGCCGAAGATTTGACTTACTGTCATGCCTGTCACGCCAATAGCGGCTAAGGCTTCTTTCAATTCTTCTAATTTACCAGGGCGGGTAATGATATCAATTTTGCTGATTTTTTTCATAAAGTATTACCCCTTTTCAATGTATTTAAGAACGTGGTCCTGCTGTTTCTAACGTTGTTTTTACTACATGTTCGGATGTTAGTACGCTACTGGCGAAGGATACAGAAGAACCAGCAGATACGTCTTGATAGCTATAGCCTCGTTCGCCGTGCTCCGTGATATCGAGTCCTACCGCTTCGTGTTCTTCATCAGCTCGTAGGCCTACGAAGATGCTAATTACTTTTAAGATAATAAAGGTCATACCTGCTGCAAACACCCAAGTGGCACCAACGCCAATCAGTTGAGTGAGAACAAGATCGGGATTGCCAAAGAATAGTCCATCATTGCCTGCAGGGTTAACAGCTTTGGAAGCGAATAAACCAGTAGCAATTGCGCCCCAAGTGCCGCCCACACCATGTACGCCAAAGGCATCTAAGGAATCATCATAACCAAATTTATTTTTTACAATACTAACTGCAAGGAAGCAAATAAGACCACTTGCAAGACCGATAGCAATGGCTGGCAGGGTGCTGACAAATCCAGCAGCAGGAGTAATGGCAACGAGCCCAGCTACGCAACCACTGGCCGCTCCAAGAATTGTAGGTTTACCATGATATAACCATTCTGTCAGAACCCATGACACTGTAGCAGCTGCTGCTGCGATATGAGTAACAACGAAGGCGTTAGCAGCAAGGCCGTTAGCAGATAAGGCGCTGCCTGCGTTAAACCCGAACCAACCAAACCATAGAAGGGAAGCACCGATGATTGTCATTGGTAAATGGTGAGGCAACATAATTTCTGTGCCATAACCTTTGCGTTTACCAATCATTAAGGCAACTACCAGACCGGAAATACCAGAAGAGATATGAACGACTGTGCCGCCGGCAAAGTCTAAGATTCCTAAATTGCGCATCCAACCATCTACGCCCCATACCCAGTGAGCTAATGGATCATAAACGAATGTGGACCATAACAGCGTGAATAATACAAAAGCTGGAAATTTCATGCGTTCTGCAAAAGAACCAGTAATCAAGGCCACTGCAATCACTGCAAACATAGCTTGGAAAATCATGAACGCTAAATGAGGGATAGTTGCTGCATAGTCGGCATTTGCCGTTTGCCCTACATCAGCTAAGCCAAACCAAGCGAGGCTTCCGATTATACCATTAACATCTGGTCCGAAAGAAAGGGAATAACCAAAAAGTACCCATTGTACCGATATAAGACCAATGATGAAAAAACTTTGCATAATAGTGCTGAGTACATTTTTACTTCTAACCATACCGCCGTAAAATAAAGCCAAACCAGGTGTCATTATCATAACAAGTGCAGCGCTTAGTAAGATGAAGGTAGTATCTCCTGTATCGAGGGCAACTGGGGCAGCTGCATCGACGGCTTCAACAGCTTCAGCAAAGACGGTAGATACATTTAGTACCATAACCATGACATAGGACATCATAATAGTAAATAATTTTTTCATGTTATATTCCTCCCATTATTTTTTTTATTTTGGAAAAGCTAAGAATGTATCTTTATATTGTAGAAACAAAAGAAAAAGCGCCTAAAGGTAGTTAAATACCTTTAGGACGCCATTGTCCCTATTAGACAGAAAGAGCCTTCGCAATAGTATGCGAAGGCGTCATTGCCTAACCAATATAAAGTTTATGAATTGAAGTATAACAGTCTTTTTTTATAGTGTCAATGGTAAATTTTAAAAAAAATAAGAAACAAACAAAAATATAAGAAAAAGTTAAAAACCGAACGAATTCTTAAAAAAACTATATATAATTCGGATAAAATAGTGTATAATAAATGACGGCTTATGGTTTGATGATGAAAATGATGAAAAGGAGCCGAAAAAATGAACAATAAATATGATGTAGCTATTATTGGTGGAGGACCTTCGGCAATTTTTGCCGCCTATGAATTGGTATCTAATAATCCTACGATTCGTGTTGTTATGATAGAAGAGGGACATGATATTTATCATCGTCAATGTCCGATTGCTGCCAAGAAGGTCACTTATTGTATCAATTGTAAAGTTTGCGATATTATGAGAGGGTTTGGTGGTGCGGGGGCTTTTTCTGATGGTAAATATAACTTTACTAGTGAATTTGGCGGTTGGTTAAATGAATATATTTCCAATGAACAAGTGGAAGAGTTAATAGATTATGTTGATTCTATTAATCTTAGCTATGGCGCTCCAAAAGAATTTTTTACCACTAAGAATAGTAGTATCCGTAAAACAGCCTTACAATTTGATTTGCATTTGCTCCAGGCTAAAGTGCGTCATTTAGGTACAGAAAATAATTTGCATATTTTAAAGTGTATTTATGAATTTTTAAAAGATAAAATAACCATACTATTTGGTAAGCATGTAGAAGAGTTCAGCAAACAAGAAGATGGTTTTACAGTAGCCTTACGAGAGGATGCCCAGGAAATTAAGTGTGATTATTTAATTGCTGCTCCTGGTCGCTCAGGATCAGAATGGTTTTCTGATAAATGCAAAAAGCTAGGCCTTGCCATGATTAGCAACCAAGTAGACGTTGGAGTGCGTGTGGAAATTCCATCCGAAATTTTTCAACATATTACAGATGAAGTATATGAAGCAAAGCTAGTATATCGTACAAAGGGCTATGGGGATTTAGTGCGAACTTTCTGTATGAATCCTAAGGGCTATGTGGTGGCGGAAAATACAGATGGCATTATTACGGTAAATGGTCATAGCTATCGAGATGAAAAACTTCATAGTAAGAATACCAACTTTGCTTTGCTAGTCAGTAATAAATTCACCGAACCCTTTACCGAACCACAACAGTATGGCAAACGGATTGCATCCTTTTCCAATATGCTTGGTGGTGGGGTATTAGTACAACGTTTTGGTGATCTCATTAAAGGCCGTAGAACCAATGAACATCGTCTAGGACAAAGCTTTACCAAACCAACTCTAGCAGCTACGCCTGGGGATTTGAGTTTGGTGTTGCCGAAGCGTCATTTGGACAACCTAATTGAAATGATTTATGCGTTAGATAAAATTGCCCCTGGTATGGCAAATGATGATACCCTCCTCTACGGTGTGGAAGTGAAATTTTATAGTTCCCGCTTAAAATTAACAGCAGAACTAGAAACGGAGATTCCCAATATGTTTGGCATTGGCGATGGGGCCGGAGTAACACGAGGTTTATCCCAGGCCAGTGCTAGCGGTGTACATGTAGCTCGAACCATTCAACAACGACTAGAAAAACAAGCCTAATAAAAAAGCAGCTAGCAGAGTAGTACCCTGCTAGCTGCTTTTTCTTAAAATGCTAACCGGCCAGATAATCCGGTGTGCACATCCGGGCGATAGTAATATCTTCCGAGGCAGAAAGGTCAATTAATTTTTTATCAAGGGTCAGTACAATAGGGGCGTTAGAATTTGAGGGTGGAAAGTAGAGTACTTCCGCTTGTCGACCGTCGCTAAGTATTACGTTGCTATGTAAGAGGGAAGCCCGAATTTTTTGAATAAAAGGTTCGGAAATTCTTGGGTCGATTTTACCAAACATGTCATTCGCGAGTAAATTGAGGGCGGCAAAGGGATTGCAACGATCATTTTTATAGGTTTCATTATGAAATATATTAGCAATGGTAATAATCTTAGCATAAGGGTGAATTTTACTGCTTGCTACCCCTAGCGGAAAACCAGTACCATCTAAATATTCATGATGCTGAAGTACGCTAAGCATAACCTCTTCGGGAAGACCTTCTACATTGCGTAATAGTTGTCCACCGTTGATGATGTGAGCATGAGGTTCAGGGTTACCCTCTTTGGCAATTACCATTTTGCCGATGTCGTGTAATAAGGCGCTTAAGGTTAAGGTTTGGAGCTCTGTATCCCCGAGATTCATTTGTTTGCCCATAAGCCCACAAATATAAGCCACCATTACACTGTGGCGGCTCACCTCATCGGCTAATTGCTGATCGCTAATGAGCAAATAGTCCATAATAGCAGGACCTGTTGACAAAATGGAAGAGTAGACGATAAAAGAAGTTTCTTTAAGCGCGACTACCGGTATTTGTTTTTGGTTACGTACAAAATCAAAAGAACTAGAGGTTGTTGTTAAAAGACTATCATATTCTTCAAAGAATTTTGCACACTCAATAGAGATATCAGCAGAAAAAGGCGATGAAATGGGCGCTCCTACCAGTATGTCTTGCATATCATCATCCGTATTAATATGGACGTAGTTAATGTCCCACATGGTCAGTAGTGAAATGGTGCGATCCGTAATGGTTCCGCCTTGCCCTAAGAGAGTTTTTCCGTCAGGAGTAATAACCGCATGACTGAGAGTACGACCAGGGGTTAAATCTTTCACTGCAATCATGATTGTAGACATAGAAACAGCTCCTCTTATTTTAAATAGTATAAAAGGGGTCTTTTATTTTACCTTTGCGCTTTATAAGTTTATAATAGGAGTAGGAATCTAAATATATTTTATTATTGTATCATGGAGGAAAAGATCTTGGTATATTTTATTAAATTTTTATATAGTACTTTTTTATTTCCCCCAGGCATTATCATCGTTGCCTTGGTGGCTCTGTGTTTCTATCTATATCGAAAGCGCTCTGGCTTTGCAAAAATCCTCACCGTGCTAACCCTCTTCTTTTACCTATCTACCATTTCCCTAATTAGTGACCCTTTGATTGGTTCCTTAGAAAAGCGATATCAACCTCCTAGTGATGTGCATGGAGATGTCATCATCATGCTTGGAGGCGGCGCCACCCTTGATACCCCGAATGTGCACAATCAAGGCCATTTATCAGGTTTTGCCGCCAATCGATTGTTGACTTGCGCTCAGCTTTATCAATTGCTGCAGGTTCCGATTATAATATCAGGGGGCAAAGTGCTAGAAACGACAGGATCGGAAGCCGATATTGCGAAAAGAATTTTGATGGGACTCGGTGTCCCTGAAGACATGATCATTGCTGAAAATCAAAGCTTGAATACTACAGAAAATGCCAAATATACAAAAGAAATGATGAAAAAGAATGGTTTTACAGAGCCTATTCTAGTCACCTCGGCTTTTCATATGGAAAGGTCTGTCTTACAGTTTAAGAAAGCCAACTTATCCGTTATTCCTTATCCTACGGATTATCAAACCAATCTGCGCATGCAATTTCAGCCTCATCAACTATGGCCGTCAGCAGTTGCCCTGCTTGATGTTAGCTTGGCATTAAAGGAATATGTAGGAATTTTAGCGATTAAGTGGTATTGAGCATCCTTATTTTAATATAGACTTTTGCTATAGAAGGCTGTTACAATAATGCAAGAGATAAATCCGTAGAAAAATATTAAGAAAAGAAGTGAAGATATGATTGGTGTAAGCAAATTGCTTTGCGATACAGAAAATTTTGGGGATAGCCTTCGCTATGCTAAGGGTGTCCATGGTCAGCGCCATGGTGCTGCCGCAGGGATGGGCCCTGTAGTATCCTGGAATATAACTAGAACTTGTAATTTAAAGTGCGTTCATTGCTATTCAGACTCTGATGGAAAAAAATATGATGGTGAATTAACCACAGAGGAAGCTAAGAAGTTTATTGATGATTGCGCTGCGTTTAAAGTTCCTGTACTACTCATGTCGGGAGGAGAACCTCTCATTCGTCCGGATGTTTTTGAATTGGTCAAACATGCCAATCAGCATGGCATAAGAGCTACCTTTTCTACCAATGGTACTTTAATTAACAAACAAATGGCCAAGGATATTAAGGCCTTAAATGTAGGTTATGTTGGTATCAGCCTTGATGGTCTTGGTGAGGCTAATGATAAGTTTCGTGGCAAATCGGGAGCCTTTGATAAAGCATTAGAGGGGATTCGCAATTGTCTAGAGGTTGGGCAACGGGTAGGACTGCGTTTTACCATTAACCGTTATAATTTTCATGATCTTGAAGAAATTTTCCGACTAATAAAAGAAGAAAAAATTCCTCGTGTTTGTTTTTATCATCTTGTATATTCAGGCAGGGGATCGCAAATGATGCAGCATGATGTTACCCATGAAGAGTCTCGTGAGGCTATGGATCTCATTATCCGTAAGGCAGAAGAGCTAGGGGATAAATGCGAAATTCTCACAGTGGATAATCATGCAGACATTGTCTATTTGTATTTACAATATCTTAAAAAAGACCCTGTTCGTGCGGAAAAAATATGGGAACTTATGATGCGTAATGGCGGTAATCGTTCTGGTATTGCCTTTGCTAATGTTGATCCTTTAGGTGATGTTCACTCCGATCAATTTACACAAAACTATACCTTTGGTAATGTTCGGGACAAGGCTTTCGGTGATATTTGGACAGACGAATCCAATCCAATCCTCAAGGGGTTGAAAGATCGTAAGCCCTTACTAAAGGGGCGCTGCGGCATCTGTAAATGGCTAAATGTCTGTAACGGAAACTTCCGCGCCCGCGCCGAAGCAACAACAGGCGACTTCTGGGAATCAGATCCAGCGTGTTATTTAACGGATAAAGAAATAGGGATAGAATAAATAAAAGCACCAACAGGTTCTACATGGAACTTGTTGGTGCTTTTATGCAGGAAAAGAAAAGTAGAACAGTATTGGAGGAATTTTCATAGGAAACATCGGGAAACATTAGGAAACATCGGGACAGGGCAGGTGTTTTTTGGTAAGGAAACATCGGGACAGGGCAGGTGTTTTTTGGTAGGAAGTTGGTCATACTATTTCAGAGGTGAAATATGTGCCAAGAAGGGAGACTGAGGGGACGGGGGTATGACATATTGTCGACACCCCGTCTCTGTCTTTGTATCTGTACAATCAAGGGCGGACAAGTCACCTTAACCGCTGGTCGTGATATCCAAAGCGAGACCGTTACAGCGAAGGTGCAGCACGATACCTTATCCACAACTCTTGTGAATCAAACAGCCTCCATTCAAGCAACGCAAGGTCTAACAATCCAGGCAGACCGTGATGTAATTCTCAATGGTACCCAACTAGTGGCTGGAAAAGATGCGAATCTTCTAGCCGAGCGTGATATCGAACTTGGGACCGTAGAACATAATGAGTATATGACGGTGAATCAAGATTCAACAAACTATAAACATGATGGAAAGAGAAACATCGTAAGCACGGTAGGGGCCGGTGGCAACGTCAACATCATTGCCCAAAACGATGCAACCTTAACTGGGACGCAAGTAAGTTCAGGTAATAATATTCAACTAGCTGCTGCTGGTAATATTGCTGTAGTAGCAGCCAAAGACCATGTTCTTGATGACATGGCAAGCACTGGTAAAGCCTCATACATGCGTAAAAAAAGGGAAACATCGGGACAGGGCAGGTGTTTTTTGGTAGGAAGTTGGTCATACTATTT